>CAZLJB010000039.1:0-13161 GCA_964559195.1 uncultured Anaerolinea sp.
TTGATAAGTCTGTTTATTATTGCAATTCTGTTCCTGGTATTTTACGGGCTGTGGAGCATACCCAATTTCTCGGGTTTGCCGTGGAGACCAACTTCGGCTGAACGGGTTCGCCGGGCATTGAAAATGGCGAAAATCCAACCAGGGGAAGTCATCTATGATTTGGGCTCAGGAGATGGGCGCGTGCTGCTGCAGGCAGTCCGGGAATTTCAGGTCAACGCGGTGGGACTCGAAATCAGCCCGCTGCTTTGTTTGGTCAGCTGGCTGTTGGTTCGCGCCAACCGGCTTGAGAAACAGGTAACCATCCGCCGCAGGGATTTCTACACCACAAATCTCGGCCAGGCAGATGTAGTCTTTGCCTATATGACTTCCAGACAGGTGCCGCGTTTGCGTCCGTATCTGGAGAAACACCTTAAGCCAGGCGCGCGGGTGGTGACCATCTCGTTTGATCTTGATGGCTGGGAACCGCAGCTGGTGGATCGGGAGCAATTGGTTTTTCTCTACCAGATGCCCCCTCAACCTGGCAGCCTGGGGACCTATCTTGCCAAAACAATTTGAAGTATCTCCCAACCCGGTTGACTGAATGGATCCGATTTAATTAACGAATGTTTTTCCGTGAAATAATTTCAAATTGGGGATAGGAAGCAAGCAACAATGTTGCTATAATAAATTTGCCTACGCTTATCTTTATGGAGGACATTGTGCCACGAACCTGTAAAAAAATTCTTTTGGCTTTGGTTAGCTTATTATTCATTTTATCTCTCGTATTACCTGCCAATGCCCAACAGCCCAGCTGGGCAATTCGGGTCAGCATGGTATCCACGTTGGAGAAACCAGATGAAATGACCCTGAAGGTCTACTTCAGTGTTTACGACCCCAAGACGGATATCCCCGTTCTCGATATTGGCGCAAAAAGCTCATCTCTAGCCCTGCCACAGACGAACTTTAATGGGCCAACTTCCATCACCAAGCCGGATGTGCCTATTTATATTGTCATGGTGCTGGATGCCAGCGGCAGTATGGGTGGTGCCGCAGAAGATTTAAAGAAGGCTGCCAAACTAGCGCTCAACAACACCCCGGACAATGCAGTTTTCTCAGTCGTGCAATTCAATGAAGATATCAAGCTGATCCAGGATTTCACCACCAACATCCCGGCGGTCAGTTATGCCATCGATCATTACCAGGTGGCCCCAAAAGGAACCTGCCTGTATGATGCGGCCTACTCATCCGTGGAAGCGCTTCAAAAAGCTCCTCCCGGCCGGCGAGCCATCATTCTTTTTACGGATGGTAAGGATGAAAATACCGCCGGCAAGGTGTGTTCAAAGCATACCTTTATGGAATTATCTGATTTTGCTCAAAAGGCCCAGATCCCGATCAACACGATTGGCCTTTCCTACAAAGAAGGTGGTATTAACGAAGTAGAGTTGAAGGGCATCGCTGCCAACACAGGTGGTTATTCAGCCATTGGCAAGCAGGCGGATATGGGTTTGGCTTTCCAGAATATCATGGATGGACTTAAGGCCCAGTGGATGGTTGAAACATCCATTTACCCCAAGAAGGGTTCCAACCAGGCAGTGCTGACGCTTAATCTTAAAGATGATCAAACCCTGGCCACCACCTTCAATGTCGAATCGCTGACAGATTACCCCGGCCCCCCCAGCCCGGTTACTGCCCGACTGGCAGGGCTTGAATTCAAACCCCAAAACCTTTCTTACGACATTCAACTTTCCACCACGTCCCCTGAGATGGTGGATTATGTCAAGGTGGAAGTCTGGGATGTTAAGGGTGGCTCCAAGATAGGGGAATATCAATTTAAGGATATCCAACAAAATAATGTCTTCAATATTCCAACCAGCCAGTTGGTGGTTGGTCGTGATTACGAACTACGGATGACGGCCATCAATAAATCTGACCAGACCCGCTTTGCTTGGGCGACAACCCAGGATGGTAAAAAGACCTTTGAATTGATTCACCCCTTCGTATATGATCCGACTGCCAGCTTGCCCGCGATTGAAATTCAATCCGTTTCTCAGCAGAACAACGATCTGATCCTGGCCATTAAAACATCCAATCCACAATTGATCAATGGTTTTGATGGCTGGTTGGTGGATGAGCAAACCAACACCCAGGTTCCTAATTCTAACTTTACCAGCACGGCTATTACCACCGCTGCGGGAAATGTAACCATCCCGCTCAGCAAGGTCAAGGTGCCGGACGGCAAATATACAGCCATTGTTCGGGTGTTGGGCAAGGAAAACCAGGTATATTCAACCGCCCAGTACGCGGGAATAGTATATGCGGCCAAACTGCCAGACTTGATGCAGCTGATGTATGCCGCGCTTATTGCTGCACCGATCGTAATTTTTGTGGTTATCGCCATCATTCTGGGCCTGGTAGGTTTCCTGATGTATTCTTCCAGTCGGGAAAAATCCATGACCGGCACGCCTGTTTTGCAAGGCCGCCTGGGTGGAAAATTATCTGGCGGAAAGTCAGCCTCCGGATCAGTGATCCCGATTGCTTCGGATGAACCCATCCCGTTGCGTGGTCAGCCGGCTCCAGCGCAGCCTTCAAGACCCGCGGCCAACCCGCCTGCACGCAGTCCCAGCCAGCCATTCACACCGCCTCCAGTGCCTGCCCGGCCAGTAGTTTCAGCCCGACCTGCGCCTAATGAGACCGTGATCTCCAGCAGCGCGTTTGTCCCGGATCAGGGCGCAACCATGATCTCAAGCAGTCCGCTGCCAGCGCGCGCATTTTTGACGGTAGTTTCGGCCGGCAGCGGCCTGGCACCCCAGGGCCAAATCCTATTAAACCAGTTCCCATTTGTGATTGGACGGACTGAAGGAAGCCTGGTGATTTCAGATCCGAATGTCTCACGCCGGCATGCGCAGATCTTGTATAACGCTGCTTCTGGTTCTTATACCCTCGTCGATCTCAGAAGCAGCAATGGTACCCGCCTCAATACTCAGCCGCTGACACCCGATCAGCCCGCCCAGCTTCAAAGCGGCGCAATGATCGGTCTCGGTGCAAATGTGATCCTGCGTTTTGAAATATCCTGACCAGCGCGCTTGGTTTTCGATATCCGGCCTGTTAACGGGTTTTATCACTGGTTACAATATTGACAAATTTATTTTTCTGATTGTGTGAGAACGAACACTCAGACCTGTCTGAAGATTTGATAATCCATGGTTTCCTTGATGAATATTTTTGAGCGAGGAAGTGTATGCCAACAACAACCAGGGTCAATTACGATGAGCTCAATATTATTGCGAAATGGTTTCGGAATGAGGGCGAAGATTACGCCCAAATAATTTCCAGTACCCGCCAAAAAGTGGCAGCCTTGCGAACCGAATGGGAAGGCGATGCTGCTGATAAATTTTTTGAAGAAATGGATAATGTGCTTTTACCTGCACTCCATCGCGTTTCGCAGGGATTGATTATTTCGCAAGAAGTATTAATCAAGGTCATGAAGACGGTCTTTGACGCTGACCAGGAAACCGGTTCTTATTTCAAAGAAGTGGGTGGGGGTGGCGGCGGCGATGATTTTGGGGCCGGGATGTTCAACAGCGCATTGGACGGTAGTCAAGGTGGCGCATCAACCGGTGCGGCAGGCGATGACTTTGGGGCAGGAACCTTTGGCCAGGCTGGTGACGCGGCCGGTGCGGCTGGATCACCTGATAGTACCGATCATTTCCATGTTACTGGCAATGCTGTGGATGTTTTCAAAACTCCTGAGGCTGAGACCCAGACTGCCGCTGAAACACCGCCGGCCACTCCGGTTACTCCGGGTGCGGGTGGTGGTGGTGGCGGAGCTGGCGGAGGTGGTAGTTCAGGATTACAAGGTGACCTGCAGCGTTTGGGCGCGGGACTGGGCGGGCAGCCCGGCAGCAGCGCAGCGGCGGGTGGCTCAAGCGGTGGGGCTCAGAATTTGCCCGATCATAATTTCGGTGGGTCATCCGGCGGTGGAGGTGGTGGGGGCGGCGCTACATCAGCGGCGGGTGGTGCTCCTGGGGGTGGAGACACAGGCGGCCCTTCGGGTAATGAAAGCCTGGCCGCCGGAATAGCTGGTGTGGCGGGCAGCGCCGCAGTTGGTGGGGCTGCCAAAGTATTAAAAGGACAGCAGGAACAGGATGGCAAGTGACGAATTCCCTGAGTTATTTGGATAAAAATAATGAATGATAATAGTGCTTGACTTGCACTTACAAAAATGCTACATTAACTATATTGTTTGGTTTGATTTCAAGGAGGTAATAAAAATCAACTTATATTAGACGGTTTTCTGTTTCTGAATACACTGCTGGCGAATGTTCTAAATAGGTGTGGTTGTAAATTATTCGCAATTAATCAGATTGACAGGAAAGGATAAAAAATGGCTGGAACTACTAAATTAAATTATGATGAAATGCAAGCAATCATAAAAAGCTTGCAATCCGAAGAAGAAGAAATGAAAATGCTCCTGAGTCAGACCAAAAGCAAGGTTGAAGCCTTGCACAATAACCAGTGGGTTGGTCAGGGCGCCGATAAATTCTTCAACGAAATGGAAAGTGTTGTCTTACCCAAGATGGGAAAACTTGTCTACGCCCTTAACGTTGCCGGGCATGTCGCCAATCAAGTTATGCAAACCATTCATCAAGCTGACGAAGAAACCAAGGGTTTCTTCGGCAACCTGGGTATATAGGAGGAGCAGATGTCAGACAAGATTCGTGTTAATTATCCAGCGCTTGAAGACATGGCTAAACATTGCCAGATGGTCGCTGAGCGCTTGACCCAGACGGCTGCCACTTCTCAGAAGATTGCAGGACAGATGCAGAATGGCGCATTGATTGGTGAAGCTGGCAACATTTATGTTCAAGCCCTCGGGATTTTTTACCAAAGGGTCATGAAGCTGAGCGCCAAATTTGCCGAGGAAGCCAATGATATCCGCCAGGCAATGAGCGATATGCAGCAAGCCGATAGCCAAGCCGGTAGTAACTTTAAATAAAGAGGTGAACTATGTTTGGATTATTTAGTTTTGTTGATGATATGATCAGCGGTATTATCAGCCAAATCCTTCAGCAGGCAAACATCGTTCAGGATGCTGTCACAGCTCCCTTACGGACGATGGTAAACTCGGTTCTGTCTGGTGTTTGGAAAGGTGACGGGGCCAATCGGTTTGCTTCTGAGATGACAACTGAAGTTATTCCCATGCTTGTCAACATTATGACCGTCAATACAAATTATGCCAATGCCATCAAGAAATCACATGACCGCATGAATCAGGCTTTCCAACAAGCTGCTTCGCAGGCCCAAACTTTGTTTGACGTTTTCAACAGTGTATTTTAAGTTGATATAAGGAGATACGGAAATGGCTGACGAAGTCTATATGGATATCCCGCAAGTCGAAAAAATGAGCAAAGATTTTCAGACTTTTGGTGATGTGCTTGAAGCTGTAAATAAAACACTTGAGGCCCTCAGCATGTTGATGAAGGCTACCGCCTGGATTTCATTTGGCGCAACCACCGCAATCGCGACTTTTATTGATCGTATTCGCCCGAATGTCAAACGCTCTGCCGATAAAATGAAAGAACTTTCCGGTGATCTGATGAGTGCCATCCGTGCTTATCGGGATGGGGACTTGTCTGGATCAAGGCGTTTTGTCTAGCCCAGACCTAAGAAAATCACTTATTCGTGATTGGCTGCCTGTTTGAACTGGTGCCTGTCTCCAAAAATAAATTACCCGGCTGCAAAACGATAATATTGCAAGTCATAAAGGCGATCTTTTATTGGATTATTGGATGGACATCAGATAGCTGTAAATAAAGAATCCGTGTTTGCCCAGGAGAAATCCAACTCAGGCACGGATTCTTACCTTTTAGAAAAAGTGGAAATTCTTTTTTAGTTTAATAAGGGCTTTTCATCGGGTTGTGGACGAAGAAAAGCCATCCGGACGGAAAAGTTGCATCAAAGCAGCGGGCAAACAACAAATGGGATAACGGAATTATGAAGCGAATATGCCAGCGTTGTAATGTGATTTCGCAGGATTTCAACCTGTGGTGCCAGGAAAAATATTGTCCGGCCGAAAACGCCACCGAGATTTTCGATGATGGCGAGTGGTTTGGGCCGATTGAAATTATCCAGCCGATTGTTATTATGCGATCGGCGATTGTTTATCATGCCCGGCGTGGAGAAGAAGAAATCCTTCTTAAGGTGGCCAATGTCGGCTGTGAAGAAAAGTTGCGCTTTGAGGCCAACACATTTTTACAACTTGCCAAAGCCGGGCAGCACCCTTCACTGCCGGTGCTCTTGCCTGCCCATCCACAAGGTACAATCCAGAACCATCCTTATGGCTGGACGGTGATCAATGGCCGTCTAAAGTATTACGAAGTATTTAAATTTGCGGACGGGACCATTTTACGTAATTTATTACTTAATAATCCCCAACCATGGTACCAGCATGCCGGCTGGATCATTCTAAGTATTTCAGACGTCATTTTTTATTTGCACAAGGCTGGCAAACTGCACCTGTGCTTGAACCCGGATGTCGTTTTGGTGCGATATGACAAGAAGGGCATTCCACGCCCACTGCTTCTGGATCTGGGTGTTGGCAATGCAGGTCAAAACATCTTCGAAATTTGGAATTCCAACTATAACCTGCCGGCTTACACCGCGCCTGAAATTGCGGATGGCCGCACCGGTGTGGGTGCCGCCTCGGATGTTTATGGGATGGGCATGCTGTTGTATGAGATGCTGGCAGGGCGGCCAGCGGTGGAGTATCATCTTAAGAAAGATGATTCTGTCATTCGGAATGTTCTGGATGGTATTTTCAAGCCCACCGGACGCATCGATCTGAAGAATATTCCCCAGATCGCCGAAAAGTCTATCAGCCGTCAGTACGACCAACGATTTAAAGATGTGCTGGCATTTGCCCAGGCCTTGCAGCCGAACTTTCCTCCCATTCCGGCCGAAAGAAAGCCTTTTAGAATAAACTGGCGCCTGGTTTTTATCGTACTTGGTTCGCTGCTGGCAATTTCCCTGCTCTTGTTATTGGCATTTTCCACTATTCCTAATTAGGATTTTAAATTAGCCGAATAACCTTTTAACCTAGTTTGGGAGAGAGATTATCCCCAGGATCAACCGTTATGGCAGATAAAATTTTCATAGACCGTCCACCTCGCATAGAGCCCGAACTCCCTTCTGGGACGTTTGAAATTCCCAATCCACCCGACGGGCCGGAACAGGCTGGCCGGATGCTTCAGCAGGCGTTCCTGCCTATGGTCATGATCATGGGCTATGTCATTACCTCCCTTTTTGGGGGTGGTCGTAATATGCTTATGATGATCCCCATGTTACTCTCGGTGATCGCCACTATCGCCCTGGCAGTCTATACCAACCTGCAGGAGAAAAAAGAGGCTGAAGCCGCTGATGCCGCTTACAAACGCCGCATTGGTGAATTGCGACGCGAGATGGAAAGCCAGCATGAACAGCAGCGTATTTATTATTATTATAATTACCCCGATCCTGAAAAAACATTGGGGATAGCAGCCGATCTTGATCGCCAGCCGGATCAGCGCGAAGAAGAAATTCGTTCAGGAACCCGCTTATGGGAGCGCAGGCCGAAGGATCACGATTTCCTTTATCTACGGTTGGGGATCAGCACCCGCCAATCCACTGTGGTTTACAAGATATCCGAAAATGAAAAAACCTCCAATCCTTTGATGCGTGAGGCTACCCGCCTGGCCGAGGATTCACGCCTTTTATACAATGTGCCGGTTACTATCCCTATGCTCCTGCCCTCGGATGATGCTGAGAAAAAGAAGGTCGAAACCAAGAAACAGGATGCGCAGGGTGACGACAAAAAAGAAGAAAGCCAGGAAGCCAAAGGCATCACCATCCGGCATTCGATTGGTATCGTCGGCAATTCAACAGAAAAAGTACAGGCTTATTTGCGAACCATGCTGGTCGATTTTGCGGCTTTCCACTCCCCGCAAGATGCAATGCTGTATGTGGCTGGCACCAGCGCTGCTCGTCATCATTGGCGTTGGGCTTACGCTCTGCCGCATTGCAAGGAAACCGATAAAACCGAAACCTTGTTGTTCGAAAACGATGAGAGGCCCGGCGAAAATGAGGCCGACCGGATGCGTCAGTTCTGGAAAAATATCCGCACTATCCTGGAGCGCCGGCGTATGCGGTTACAGGATAAGGAAAGCGGTGCGGATGTCAAGCTGCCCTTCATTCTGGTGGTGGTGGATGTTCGCACCCCAGCGCCGGAATGGTCCTGTTTAAAGGATATAGAAGGCGAAGCTGCCATCTCCACCATCTTGATGGATGGCCAGCTGCTCGGCGCTGGCATTATTTTCCTGGTCCCTGAACGGTCCAAAGTACCCAGTCGCTGTGCGGCCATTATTGAAGTGGATGATGACCAGAAAAACCCGGAATTGGCAGTTTTCCGCTATGCGGAAACCGGATTTAATACGGTGCGTTATGTTGGCAATACCAGCCTGGTTACCACTCAGGAAATGTCGCGGGAATTTTCACGGCATATTGAAATGGTGGACATTCGGCGCGGTTTTGGTTCCAGTCTGGCAGCCACTGTCACCTTGATGGAAATGCTTAACATTCAGTCGATTGATGGACTGCAGGAATTCGCCCGCGACAACTGGCGCCGCAGCATGGATCCCAAGCTGGCGGATTGGTTGTATACCGCGGTGGGTTTGCTATCGGGTAATGAACCTCGCGTCCTGACTTTTTCCGCAAAGGCGGATGGTGTGCATGGCATTATTGCCGGTTCCACCGGTTCTGGCAAGTCTGAGCTTCTGATGACCATGATTATCGGTCTGGCGCTCAACTTTAGTCCGGATGTGCTTAACTTTGTTCTGGTCGATTATAAGGGTGGTTCTGCCTTTGAACCATTCAAGCACCTGCCACACAAGGTCGATATTGTTACCAATCTGGACCAATCTGCCACGGCGCGTGTATTTGCTTCCATCATAGCCGAGCTTGACCGCCGTCAAAAACTCAATACTTATACCAATTCCAAGGATATCGTTCACTATCGCAAGAAGGGCTTGAACCTCGATCACGAACGCCCACCTTATCCGCACCTGTTCATTATTATAGATGAATTTGCTGAAATGATCTCGGGTAATGCCGAGTACAAAGCCCAGCTGGAGAGTATCACCCGCCTCGGACGCGCTCTGGGTGTGACTTTAATTCTGGCCGCCCAACGCCCGGTAGGTGTCACTGACCAGATGCGCGCAAATATTAAATTCCGTATCAGCCTGCGCGTTGAAACTCCAGATGACAGCCGTGAAGTTCTGCGCCGGGCGGATGCTGCCTTTCTGCCGCCTGGTATCCCAGGGCGTGGCTACCTGCAGATTGGCAATGAAAATATCGAATTGATCCAAACGGCTTATACCGGTGGAGATTACAAAGGTCCCCAGGAAGAAAATGTGGTTCAGAATGTGATCTGGCTGGATCGCCCACGTAAATCAGCCGGTCAAAAATCCACGGAGCCTCCCAAGCTCTATGATGTCATCGTAGAGATGATGGCTAGCATGGCTCTTCAGGAATCCCGTCCGCAATGGCGACCCTGGCCAGAATTTTTGCCCAGCCAGACCGGGGCCAATGTCCTCAGTTTACAGACCGTGCTGGATACCGCCTATATGGGTGATGAAGATATCGAATTGCTGCGGGCCAATGACCAGGAAAAAATTTCCGGTTTCGCATTGAATGAGAAAGCCTCCATTTTTTGGCAGGATGACTTTGCCTGGGAGGGTGCTGGCTGGGGCAAGACTGCCATGGTGCCGCTGATTGGGATCATTGACAACCCCTACCGTGCCAGTCAAAAACCGTTAAAAATCGACTTCCCCCACGGACACGTAGTGATCTTCGGTTCTTCTGGGCGGGGCAAGACCACATTCCTGCGCACGATTATGACCAGCCTGGCGCTGAACCATTCGCCGGACGAACTGCATATATACATCCTCGATTTTGGCGGCCGGGCCATGATGATCATGCGTGATCTGCCACACGTCGGGGCCGTTATTACCTCTGAGGAAGACGAAAGGGTGCTGCGTGTTCTGCGCAAGGTTAATGATATTGTCGATGCTCGCCAGATTCTCTTTAGTGAAGCCAGGGTCAACAGCCTGGATTCGTATAATATTGCTCACCCCGATAAACGACTGCCAGCCATTCTGGTGGTGATCGACAATTTCTCCGAATTCAAGGAATACTATGAAAGCCTGATGTCGCCGCTGATTTCGCTGGTCCGCGAATCTCGTGCCTATGGGGTTCACTTCCTAATTTCAGCCGATCTGCCCAATGCCCTGACAGGCAAACTCTACAACCTGGTGACCGAAAGATTTACGCTGAAGCTTTCTGATCCTTCTGAATATGCGGATGTGGTTGGACGCGGTGTGCCGGCGGATCTCAGCCCGGTTCCCGGACGGGGCTATGTGCGGGTGGGAACTATGCCGCTTGAATTCCAGACAGCCCTGACGTTTACACCCAGTGATGATGATCCGGATGGTTTGGCTGGAATTAATAAGATGTGTGTTCGCATGGCTGAGCTGTGGGGTGGAAAATGGAAGGGTGAAAAACCATCCACCATTGAAACTCTGCCCATGCGTTACTCACTCGAAAACCTGCTCAAGCAGAACAGCCTGCCTGAAACCGGAGCGCGCCGTATCAATGCGATTGTGGGTATTGATGACCGCAGTCTTTCCCCGGCTATTATTGACTTTGAACGCCAGGGTCCGCACATGGTAGTGCTTGGCCAGCCGCTTTCCGGGAAAACATCCGCTTTGCGCACCATGTTGATTTCGATTGCCATGAACTACAGCCCGGATGAGATCATGTTTGTCCTGATCGATTACAGCCGCAAGCTTTGGAAGGCACGTGAGACTTCCCTGGCGGATCTTCCGCATGTGGTTGAGACGATCGATGATGTTGAGCAGCTGGATGCATTTTTGGAGAAGTTCAAGCTTGAGTGCGCTGATTTTGACACCAGCCCCAGGCGTCGAAAAATAATGATCCTGATCGATAATTATGATGCTTTTACCGAAGAATCCAGCCGCAAGAAGATGTCCTTCTTTGAAAACCTGTCTGGTCTGATTCGTAAATATCAGACTGCAGGTATCTTCCTGGTTGTGGCAGGTTCCCTGGGGATTGTCAGTTCGAGTGATGATTTGCGCAAAGTCTTCACCGCCCCGAATTTTGGTCTCGCGCTGCGCAGTGCGGATGCTGTCAACCGCCTGAATGGTAAGTTCCCACGTGCCTTGGCGGATGCAGAGCTTCCCATGGGCCGCTCCTTCACCGTCCGATCCGGAATTACCAGTATGATGCAACTTGCCACTCCGTACGCCAATGATGACGATATTGAAGGATCCCTGGATGGTTGGGTACGGCAAGTTAAGGCGCGTTATCCGCAAGAAAAGGTGCGTTGGCTGGCTGATCTGTCTGGGGCTGGCATCAAATCTGAAACAGTCACGTCGATCGCTGCTGCAGCCAAAGGCCCGGATTTATCAAAATACAATATTCCGGAACTGAAGCAAAAGCTGGTGGCGGGGGGCATGCCTGAGACCATGCTTAACCTGTTCACGGATGGCGACGTGATCGAGAATGCCCGCGTTATGGGTTTGTTGGAAGAAGACAAGTAGGCTGGTACCCATGGATGATTATATTGAGGTAAAAATTGATGTTTTTGAGCATACTGCTCAACGCGCGATGTTGCGTAAGTCCCTGACGGTTAGTGGGCTTATTGACGAGATATTTAAAGAATTTGATGATATCTCGGCTGATTCTCCGGGAAAATACGCCGTATTTCTTAAAGGCAACGAGCGACCCCTGGATGTCAGCGCCACCTTGACCCAACTGGATATTCAGCCCCAGGACGAATTGGTATTTAACTACGTCAAGCAAACTATTCGGCAAATGCTTGAACCGCGTAATTATGCCTTTTTAAAGGATGATAGCCTCAATCGTGTCTACGAAATCCAATGGCAGCCGGCCATCATTGGCCGGCCAACCAACGATGCTGACCATAATATCATGTTGGCTGTCAACTTGCAGCTGCACCCGAAGGGTCAGACTGTCTCGCGTAAACACGCCCAAATCATTTTTTCACAGGGTAATTTTTATATTGAACCGCTCGCGGAAAATAATCCTATTGCGGTGAATGGCAAACCTGTCACGCTGAATAGTCGAAAAGAGATTAAAAATGGAGATCAAATTCAAATAGGACGTAACAACCTGGTGATGATTTTTAATACACAAATGGGAGCAGCGCCTGCCCCGGCAGCCCGCGAACCACAATCCAAACCGGTTCCCCAACCCTACAGCCCGCCACCTCAGCCCTATGTTCAATCACCTCCGCCATATATCGCACCTGTACCCCAGGCACCGGTCATGTCCGCCCCGCAGCCAGTTGTTCCTGCGCCTGCGCCAGTTGAAGATGAAAAAACTTATATTGCATCTGCCGCGCGGCCGTCCAGCCTGGTGGTGGAGCGCGCTGCGCAGGTCAATAAAATTGGGCAAAGTCTGCTGCTGCCCAGCTATCCCTTTGTATTGGGTCGGGATATTCCACTGCTTTCTGGCGAAACTGAGATTTCACGCCGCCATGCCGAGATCAGTTTTGACACTCTCTCCAATAAGTTTTTTGTCACTGATTTGCAGAGTACCAATGGAGTGACCCTGGATGGCATCAAGATTGAGCCGAATCGCCCGTATGATCTTCGTCCGGGCGCCCGCCTGGGTTTTGGGCTGCATTTTCTCTGTCGTTTCCAGGGTTAGCGGCTCTTGTAAATTGCCGGTCTGATTATTTATGGCTTTTACCAGCACGCACAATTTAACTATTTCCGGTTTCTACCAGGTTTTCTTTTGCCGGGCGAGCATTCTTAGCAGGTTTTATCACACGGGGTTTGGGGTGTTTATCGGATGCTTTGCTTCCGATAAACACCCCAAACTTATTCCCTTTCGTTTATTTGGGTTCAAAATGAGAACTGCTGGTCTAATTCAACAAGCCAGGCTTATTACAGGGTATAATCTTTGCATACGGTAAATCTGCCGTTTCTATCCAATTAACTCAGCAGTCCGCAATTGTTTTTCTTTGAGCGTTCGCTCGATCCCCCAACACATGCCTGACTTCTGAAGACAAGGAATATTTGTGAGTTTTAACCAGTTTAACCTGGA
>CAZLJB010000040.1:0-12968 GCA_964559195.1 uncultured Anaerolinea sp.
GAGCGCGCCTCAATGGCATTGAGGAGGTCGAGGGTTCGAATCCCTCTGGGTCCACTAACACCGGGGCAGGTCTCAGACCTGCCCCGAAAACTAAGTCGGGTTGATGTTATAATGATTTGAAAGTCATGGCTGGAGTAGTAAGTCATCCTGTCAGCGAGTCGGGAAAGTAAAGTGGAAGCCCGGCACAGCGCATCACAGGAGCGCATCAGACCGAACTCGCCGAGCCACCCTTCCAGGGAGACTGTGCTGGTGAAATAAGTAGTCAGCGCCGGGAAAGCCCGTTACAGCAAACCAAAGTGGTCAGCAGAAAACCTGCTGGCAAATCGGGTGGTACCGCGGAGAATATCCTTCGTCCCTTTTGTGGATGAAGGTTTTTTGTTTTTTAATGGTTTTATCCTGGAGAATCTAAAAATAATACAAGGAGGTTCGTATGAAAAAATTTATCGCAAAAATAAAAAGATCGTTCCAAAAGGCAGCAGCAATCCTTGCGGGCTTAACCGGCAGCCAACCCGAACTTCGTCCAATCCCCGTGCCTGTTGAACACGGTTTACGCAGGCGCTAAGCAACTGGCAAAAAATCATCAATTTATTAGCATTCATCAGGAATGAGGAAAGAATGGCAAAAGCATACAACTTCGCAGAAATTGAAAAGAAATGGCAAACCAAATGGGACAAGGATGGTCTCTATCACTCGGATATTGACCCTCACAAACCCAAGTATTATGCCCTGACCATGCTGCCGTACCCAAGCGGCGATCTGCACATCGGGCACTGGTACGCCATGACCCCCTCGGATGCCCGCGCGCGCTACCTGCGCATGAAGGGCTATAACGTGTTGTTCCCGATGGGTTTTGATGCCTTCGGCTTGCCGGCTGAGAATGCAGCCATCAAGAGTGGCATTCACCCGATGATACGCACACGCGATAATATCGAACGAATGCGCAAGCAAATGCGTTCCATGGGCGCCATGTTTGATTGGCGGCGCGAAATGGTTTCGTGCGAACCGGAATATTACAAATGGTCAGAATGGTTTTTCATCCAACTCTACAAACATGGGTTGGCTTATCGCAAGCTGTCGCCGGTGGATTTCTGCCCGAAATGCAATACCACCCTGGCACGCGAACAGGTTTGGGGCGATGATCGGCACTGTGAACGCTGCGGAACACCCGTCATCAAGAAAAACCTGTCGCAATGGTTCTTTGAAGCAACCAAATACGCCGATGAACTACTGAGCTTCGAAGGCATCGATTGGCCTGAGCGTGTAAAAACACTGCAGACGAATTGGATTGATCGTTCAGAAGGTGCCAGCGTGACCTTCCACACCGAAGCCGGTGACCCGATCGAAGTCTTTACGACCCGTCCGGATACCCTCTGGGGCGCGACCTTCATGGTATTCTCCCCTGAACACCCCCTGCTGGATAAGATCGTCACGTCAGAAAATAAAACGGCAGTGGCTGAGTACAAGGCCCTGGCGGCCCGCCAATCCGATATTCAACGCGGCGCGCTCGATAAGGAAAAAACGGGCGTCTTTACCGGCGGCTATGCCATCAACCCGGTCAACCAGGCACGCATCCCAATCTGGATCGCAGATTATGTTCTGATGAGTTATGGCACCGGCGCCATTATGGCCGTACCAGCCCACGACGAACGTGATTTTGCGTTTGCGCGCAAATTTGGGCTGCAGATCATTCCAACCTTCCAGGCGGCAGGCGCCAACCTCGACGGCAGCACCATGGAAACAGCCTTTATCGGTGAGGGTGTCATGATCAACTCCGCTCAATTTAACGGCAGCCAGGTCAACACCGAAAAGGGGCGCAAAAACCCGGCCATCTCGGCTGTCATCGACTGGCTGGAAAAGCAGGGCATCGGCAAAGAAACTGTCAACTATCGCTATCGTGACTGGCTGATCAGCCGGCAGCGTTATTGGGGAGCACCCATCCCGATGATTTATTGTGAAAAAGACGGATGGAACCCGGTGCCGGAAGACCAACTGCCCGTAACCCTGCCCGAGGATGTTGAATGGAAGCCAACCGGTGAAAGCCCGCTAAAGCTGCACCCCAGCTGGTCCAAAACAAGCTGCCCGGTTTGTTCCGGCCCGGCCACCCGCGAAACAGATACGATGGATACATTTATGTGTTCATCGTGGTATCACCTGCGTTACTTGAGCCCCCATTTTGACCAGGGCCCTTTTGACCCGGCCGAATATGAGTACTGGATGCCCGTGGACACCTACACGGGTGGTATTGAACATGCCACTATGCACCTGCTGTATACGCGTTTCTTCCACAAGGCGCTGCGCGATATGGGCATCACCAAAGGCAATGAACCGATGACCCAGTTGCGCAATCAAGGTATGGTGCTGGGCGAAGACAATGAGAAAATGTCCAAGAGCCGGGGCAATGTCATCGCACCGGATATCCTGGTTGATAAATACGGTGCGGATACCGTGCGCGCATACCTGATGTTCTTTGCGCGCTGGGAAATGGGCGCGCCCTGGGATAGCAAGGGCATTGAAGGCTCGTCTCGCTGGATACGACGCACCTGGACTTTGTTCACCGACGATAACCCGGGAGGCAATCCGAGCCCTGAAACGCTGAAGATACTGAGGCGCAAGACACATCAGGCGCTCAGACGTGTAACCCGCAACTTTGAGCAATTCGAGTTCAACACCATCGTCTCATCCTTGATGGAACTGCTGAATGAAATGTACAAGGCCCGCGAAGCCGGCGCTGCCGGTTCAAAAGAGTGGGCTGAAACCCAGGAACTGTATCTGAAAATGATGGCCCCGGTAGCCCCACATATCGCTGAAGAATTATGGGCTGAAACTGGAAAGACCTACAGCATTCACACCCAGCTCTGGCCCAAAGTGGATGAAGCCGCCGCCAGGGAAGACGAAGTCACGATTGCAGTACAGGTCAACGGCAAAGTACGCGACCGTATCACTGTCCCGGCAGAGACTGATGAAGAAACTGTTAAACAGGCCGCCCTGTCCCTGGAGACTATACTCAAAATTCTGGATGGGCAGGAACCCAAAAAAGTCATCGTAGTAAAGGGAAAACTGGTCAGTATTGTGCTGTAAGCTGCTGGGTAGATCCTATCCATAACAGTTCCTACCACACCCATTTGGCAAATCGGCGCCCACGGATGCAAACCAGCCAAAGACCTCTATGCGGAAACTTGACATTGTCAAAGTAGTCACACAAAAAAGAGAGCTCATCCAGCTGGATGAGCTCTCTTTTTTGTTATTTCAAATCAAGGCTTCGGTGTCAGAGGCGTCGGAGTCTCAGTTGGGGTGGCGGTATCCGGTGCGGGCGTTGTGGGCGTAGCAGTGGCAGCCGGCGGAACAACGACGGTCGGCGTAGAGGTTGTTGTCGGAGCCGAGGTCGCGCCCGATGTAGGTGTCGCAGTTCGCGCAGATGTGGCGGATGGCGTGGGTGTCGCACCGGTTGGAGTAACAGTGGCGGTACCTCCGCCCACTACGATGACGACGCTGACAAAAGAGCCAAACGGCGAACCCTTGCCATTCGCCAGGCGCCAATAACCTTTATAAGTGCCAGGGGTGGTCGGAGCTGTCAGCTTGACAGTCACATCCAACTGCGCCTGGGGCGCAACCGCCAGGCTGAGAGCCCGGGTATTACCACCCATCAAATCGCCATTTGAGAATACCACGGTATAACCTGTGCTCCAGGAGCAGGTGCCGGTATTTTGGAAGGACCAGGTCTTATCAAAGGCCTGACCCGGCGCAAGCACCGTATTATCGGGGATGGTCACATCCGCAACGAAAGCCGAGTTGTCACAAAAATTTTGGGCGGCCGAGGAGGTGGCAACTGAACTCTTGGTTACAGTGCCGGTCTGCGTGGCGGTCACCAGCGGAGTTTTGGTGACTGGCAAGGTGGCTGTGAACTGGGATGTGGCAGTGACCTTGGAAGCCTGGGCCATCACGGTTTGCGCGGCGGCTGTATAAATGGCGTTCACCGCCAGTGTGGGCGTGGCTGTATTAGATGGCACACAGGCACTCAACAGAAATGCGGCAATTAATAGTAACGGGAATAAAATTTTCAGCGTTTGTTTAAACATACTTTGGTTCCTTATTTTTTCTACTTTATGGATCAAGTTTTCCCACCTGGTTTACCGGACAAGCCAGGACAGCGAAACAACAGGCAGGTTAAAGGTTTTCAACAGAGTCTGATCATAACGAAAAAGTGTGTCGATACTGTAAGAAAACCTGTGAGACAAAGGGTCAAAAATCGACCTGAGAAGAATTTTACATCAAAAAACGCCCACTTTGGTAAGATGGGCGTTTTCAAAGTCCATATCCGGCTGATTATGGCTGTTTTTTCATCATTAAACTGGCAGCGCGGCGCCCAATCTCGACCGCAAAGTTCGTACCGCGATCCCACGGGTAGACCTGACTCATGGATGCAAAGTACAGGCCGTCAATCGGGGTCTCAATGGCCGGGATGTTCTGGGAATGATTTACCAACGGCACCGGTTGAGCATAGGCTGTCCGATACATCCAGACTTTATTGATCCAATCCGGTTCAAATTCGGGATTGAACTTCTTGAGACTGGGTAGAAATTTTTCAAGCAGATCTTCCTTGGTCAGATGAAAGAATTCATGTTCAGGCTCAAGATAATCGCCAATGTAAACAATGTGCTCGCCGTTGAAATTTTCGGGTGAGACATAATTGGTATGTTCCACCAACGCCAGGAAAGGGAAACCTGCGCTTTTAGGAATGCTATACCAGTAATAACCTTCACGGGAAAGCTGATGCTTGAGCGAAAGCGTCAGCACTACGGCACCCATCGATTTCAATCTCAACAAGCCTTCCAGATAATCTTTCGGCAGGGATGGAACCATGTGGGCAGCCGCAGAAGGGGAAAGCGTCACCAACACCTTTGCGGCTTTTTCAAGGCCATTGGATGTGGAAATTTCAAATTCAGCGCTGCTTTCAACGCGTTGTATATGGGTCACCGCTGTCGATAACTTAATCTCAACACCTGCATCCAACAGTTTTTGGGCAAATTGATCGGCAAAGGCCTGGAAGCCGCCTTCAAAGGTTCCAAGACGGGTAGTGCGGGCATGCAAGCGGGCCCACATCCAGGCCATATTGACTTGCTTGTAGTTTTTTTCTCCAAATTTACCAATCACCAACGGTTCCCACATCAGTTTGTAGACCTTCTCGCCGGTCCACTTGCGCATCCATTCATCGACAGTGTATTTTTCGAGTTCCTTCCAGTTGGTTGTCAGGCGCAGAAACAACCCCACCAGGCCAAAACGGATTTTGTTGATGCCCCAGCCCAGGCCAGGAAACAAGATCGCCTTGATGATCGAATCCAATGGGTAAAATTTACCATCATGGTACATGACGGTATAGGGCCGCGGAAATAAAACCTTGTCTGACAGGCCAAGTTCCTGGATCAAGCCGAGCATGTCTTTATCGGATGCAAACCAGTGATGATAGAATTTTTCAACCGACCACTTCCAACCTGGTTCTTTAAATCCGCTGGCCAATCCGCCAACGTAATCGGCAGATTCGAAAATGGTCACATCGTGACCGGCTTTGCGCAAATCCCATGCGGCTGCCATGCCACTGTAACCAGCGCCGATAATTGCTACTTTCATTCAAAACCTCCAACAAGGTTAATTTTCCGTTTTTTCTTACGGGGTATTTTGACTGGAAGTAAGAACAATTCCAGAAATGAATAAGCTATTACTAAATCGTCCTGATTTTGCCGCCTTGACAAACAAAGATCGGTGGTTTTTCCTGAAGGTTGCGTTTTCACGGGAAAATCACCCTGAGAATAGTACTATTGATGTGGAGTTTTAGACCTTATTTAGAAACCATCATTGACTGCCAGTTTCGGAGCGGTTTTCGAGTCTGGAGGCCAGAGCGCTTAGGCCGGTCCATTCCTGCCGGATAACATAGATCATAGCCAGGGTGGACAGCCAGCGAATTTCACAAGCCGGGTTTTCGGCGAGTTGTTCGAAAACACTGAGAGCCTGATCATCCGTGCGCCTTGTGCGAGCATATTCTTCAGCCAACTGGTTTAATTGAGATTCTGAGAGCCTGTTTGGCCCATCATCATCTTCCCGCTTCTGACGGTTGTTCCGTATTAACAATGCCACCCGGTTGACAGCCTCATTCAATTCATCGATCGCAAAAGGTTTGAGCAGGTACTCATGCGCGCCAAGCGACATGGCATCACTGAGATAATCGATCTCGGCTCGCCCGGTGATAAATACGCATCCTATCTCTGGCGCAACCCGGCTAATTTCCTTATAGGCAGCCAACCCATCCAGCCTGGGCATGTTGATATCCAGCACAACCAGATCCGGGTGATGTTCTTTGGCCAGTTCGACAGCCTCCTGGCCATCGCGCGCAATGGCTACCACAACCACAGCAGGATTCATGGATAACATCAAGCGAACACTGCGGCGGGTTTCCTGTATATCATCCGCAATTAACACCCTTAACTTCGTATCTGGCAACACGTCAGCCTGGGTCAAATTTTTACCTTTTTACGCCAACCAGTAATTAAACACTTTTTAAAAAGAAGCCAACCAATAATATTGTTCAACCTTACCAGTTATTCAGCCTGATGATATTACGACAAACACACTTTAATAATATCACCTGACAAATTCCCCGTGGAAGCAAAACCATTGATGGTTTCACGCACAGGATGATGCTCCGCGGTCAAAAGCTGCCAATAATAACAAAAGAAAGAAATTATCGATGGTGATTTGTTAAATGATCATCTGCCGAATCACGACAAACAGAATAGAGCATATTTTTTTCGCCTGCACGGAATAATAAGGATGGTATCAAAAACCAATCAGCCTGCCAGTGCAGCACCACTAATCATCCAATGCTCATTCCGCCTCTGATCGAAGCGCATCGTTCCACTTGATCCCTTCACGGGCCAGGTAATAGCCTCCCAAGAGTGTGATTGGGATCCAAAGTGCAGCGTGCAGGGTCAGAGTATAAGCCGCGGCAGTCGTCTGTTCAATCGCATAAGCCCCGAGAACTGCAATACCGGGTGCATCAAACGTGCCAATGTAGCCGGGAGCAGATGGAATCGTGGTGGCCAGGTTGACGATACCGTTCATCAACATCAACGCAAAGAAAGAGACCGTAAAACCAAAGGCATGCATCACGAACCAATATTTTATCGTTTCAAGCAGCCAGATAATCACGGAAGTAAAAAACACCATCAGGATATTGAAGGGAGAACGTAAGGAGGCCAGACCGTCCAGAAATTTATGCATGATGCCAGTCACGTTCTGTCGAAAACGAATGGGCAGGAAGCGATCGATAAACCAGGTGCCAATTTGAGCTGTGACCGAAGGGAACATGGCGGCCAGTAAAAAGATGACCAGCGCCGCGGTAAAGGCAGCCGTGCCATAAACAGCCACCTGCTGAATATTGCCAACAAAGCCAGAAGCATTGGTCAGACGGGCCAGTTCCGGCAAGTTAATAAAGACAAAAGCCAGCATGACCACACCGTCGAAAATACGTTCAACAATGATGGTTGCCAGGGAGGCCGAAACCGGCACACCTTCGCGACGTTTGAGGATTACGGCGCGCAAAACTTCACCGGCCCGCGCCGGGTAGATATTGTTGCCCATGTAACCGATGGCGGTAATAGGAAACATGGTACGGGTTGGGATGGCCTTGATGGGCTTGAGCAGGTAGTGCCAGCGCCAGGCGCGCATCCAGACTGCCACAAAATAGACTGCGATACCTGGCAGGATCCACCAGTAATTCGCTTGCTTGATGACATCCCAGAACTCACCCAGGCGCAAACCGCGCAAGGAAATCCAGACAAAAAATACACTGATTAATACGCCAAACCAAAATTGCCATTTTTTCATAATGCCGTGATTTTATCACGCGCGCGGCAGGTCTGCAGCCAGGGAAAGCTACTCTTGTTTCGGATTGAAGGATAACTGTTCATAAAAGCTCTTTCATCACCCATCACCCGTCTCCCGATCCCCAGTCCTCCATTTGAATTTCTCGGCTATAATTTTAGAATGCAGACCAATTTACCCATACCTGATTTTTCTTTGCCAGACCACACCGGCCAGGTTCATAAATTGAGCGCATACCGTGGGCGCGTAGTGCTGGTCAATTTCTGGTCGGCAGAATGTCCGTGGTCTGAACGAGCGGATGGACAGCTTACAAATCTCCTGACGCGTTTTCCCGGAAAAATAGCGCTCCTGCCTGTGGCCTCCAATCTGAATGAAACAATCCAGATGATTGGACAAACCATCCCGCAACGCGGGTTGGATTTTGTCCTGATTGACAGGCATTGTGAATTGGCGGATGGCTGGAATGCGCAGACCACGCCGCATGTCTTTGTAATCGACCCGCACGGCGTCCTACGCTACCAGGGCGCCGTGGACGATGTCACATTCCGAAAACGCAGCCCGCAGCAGTTCTATGTCGAGCAGGCTGTCACAGCACTGCTAAGCGGTCGTCTGCCTGAAATTCAAGAGACGCCGGTTTATGGCTGTACCATCGTGCGCAATGAATAAGGCAACTTCTCGCCCGGCAAGTTGGCTGAAGTTTTACCCCTGGCGCTGCTATTTTTAGCACAACATCACCAGGCTGACTTTTTGAAAAATTGGGTGCAACCTTTATCAAGAAAGAGCAGTAGAATCATAACGTGCTGGAAAATTCTATTCGGATTGAGTTCTTAAGAAAACTGCATCTTTTTCGCGGCCTGAGCGAACTCGAGCTCGTAACCGTGGCAGAAGAATTGCAGGAGACCACCTTTGAAAAAACCGGAACGGTTTTTATCGAAGGCGCGGCTGCTGATTCCCTGTGCCTGATTTTCCAGGGGCAGGTCAGTATTACCCGCCAGGTGAAGAATAAACCAGTCAAAATTGCAACCCTGGTAAAGGGCGATTATTTTGGCGAGCAGGGCTTGCTGCGCAACAAGAACCGGAATGCAACCGTAACAGCCGCCGCCGGAACAACCCTGCTGCTTTTATTCAGGGTGCCATTCAAACGCCTGCTCAAAAAAGTCCCCGGCCTGCGCAACAACTTTGATATCATGATGTCCAGCCGGCAGCTGGCCCAGCAACTTCAATTTAGTTGGCTGGCAGATAATGAAATCATTTATTTTCTGGCCCGCAAACACCAGTTCCTGCTCTTCCGGGATATGCTGGCACCTGCCGCACTGCTGATCCCAATCGCTGGCATCCTGGGGCTGGCATTTTTACTGGCCAGCGCCACTTTTGGATTGATCGGCGGCTTTTTACTGGTGGCCGATCTGGCCTGGGGGGTGTGGCGGTTTATTGATTGGGGCAATGATTATTACATCGTCACCAACCAGCGCGTGATCTGGTTGGAAAAAGTTGTCGCCTTTTATGACAGCCGGACCGAAGCCGGGATGGGTACGATTTTATCGGTCAGTACCGAGACAGAGTACTTTGGTCGCATATTTGATTATGGCACGGTAGTGGTGCGAACGTACACCGGGCAGATACGCATGACCTTTATTCGCCATCCGAAACAAGCGGCGACCATGATTGAAGAATACTGGAACCGGGCCAAGGATATCGGGCGCAAAGCTGACGAAGAAACCATGAAAGCGGCCATCCGCGCAAAACTTGGTTTTACCCGGCCCGGGCCAGCGCCAGCGCCGCCACCCGCCGCACCTGCAAAACCGGCCAAAAAAACATCAGCCCTGGCAGACTGGTGGAAAAACGCCTTCCGTATGCGCACCGAGGACGGCAGCACCATCACCTATCACAAGCATCTTTATGGCTTCTTTCGAGATTCAATGCCCTTCATGCTTGGAATTGTGCTGCTGATTATCATCGTGGCAGTCTGGCCCTTCTTTCTGGGTGCGAGCCTGCCGCTCTGGCTGGCGACGGTCATCGTCTTTCTGGGCTTTGTTTTGTTCGGTTTCATCGTCTACGAATATCTGGATTGGCAAAATGATATTTACCAGGTGACGGTAGACCAGGTCATTGACATCACGCGCAAACCTTTTGGCACAGAAGATCGCAAAGCTGCACCGTTGGAAAACATCCTGAGCACCGAATATAAACGCAATGGCTTCCTGGGGATGCTGTTAAATTTTGGCACAGTTTACATCATGGTTGGCGGAGCAAAATTCAATTTTGATGATGTGGCCGACCCGCCTTCTGTGCAGCAGGATATTGTCCGGCGCCAGCAGGGACGCATACAGAAAAAACGCGAAACCGAGAATTCCGCCGAACGTGACCGCATGTCGGAATGGCTGGCCATGTACCACCGCACCATGGATGAAGTAAACCGCGATAAAGATCAATCCGGGTCAGCAAATTCGGAGTAAAATCGGGGTTCTATAGATCGTAAATACGGAAAGTTTTATTGAGGTAGCTATGTCAATTCGAGAAATTGTATTTGTTCCTGATCCTGTTTTGCGAAAAAAAGCAAAAACCGTGACCCGCTTTGATCACCGACTGCAAACCCTGGTGGATGACATGGTCGAAACCATGCGCGCCGCTCCGGGGGTAGGGCTGGCAGCTCCACAGGTCGGCGTGTTGGAACGCGTAATCGTGGTCGAGTATTATGAAAATGAGGAAGACGAAGAAGAAGCTGATGACAATCAAGAAGCGCTGGAAAAGCCCAAAAGGCTGTACACCATCGTAAACCCTGAGATTACCCGTAAATCGATCGAGACGGAAGAAGGCACGGAAGGCTGCCTGTCAGTGCCGGGCTTCCAGGGCGATGTAATCAGGCACCTGGCAATCACCGTCAAAGGTCAGAACCGCTTTGGTCAGCCGGTCACGCTAAAACTCAAGGATTGGACAGCGCGCATTTTTCAGCATGAAATCGACCACTTACACGGGATTCTGTTCACCGATTTGGCCAGCAAAATCTGGAGGCCGGATGGACCTGTGGAAGACACGGTTTAACAGCCTGGCTGCTGAAAAGCCGGGAACAACCGGGGCAATCGCCGGCGGCGCTCCTGGACAGGATGGCTTGCTTTGTTTTTAAAACACCTTTCGCTGACCAATTTTCGTAATTTCGCCCGCCTGGACCTGGATGTTCCACGGCGGGCTGTTTTGCTGATTGGCAGCAACGCCCAGGGCAAGACCAGCCTGCTTGAAGCGGTCTATTACCTGGCAGCGTTCACCTCCTTTCAGACCCATACCGACCGGCAGTTGGTTAATTTCGCAACCGCCCGTGAAAACCCGGGGGTGGCGCGCATCGTTGCAGATTTTGAACGTGGCAAAAAGAAACACCGGCTGGAAGTCCGCATTATTGTGGAAGCAGTCGGGCCGCTCGGGCAGCGCACCCGCAAAGAGCTGCTGCTGGACGGGGTAAAACGGAACGCCAATGATGTAATCGGGCAGTTCAATGCCGCGCTTTTCATTCCACAAATGTCACAGGTGCTGGAGGGCGCCCCCGAAGATCGCCGCCGTTATCTAAACCTGGCGCTGGCGCAGGTCATCAGCGGATATGCCAAAGCCCTGGGCGATTACCAACAGGCGCTGACACAGCGCAATGCGCTGCTTAAGCAGCTGGCTGAACGCGGTGGTGATCCTTCCCAGCTCGATTTTTGGGACAACAACCTGGCTCAGAGCGGTTCAGAGATCATCCTGTGGCGAATCCAGTCCATCCAGGAACTGGAGCGGCTGGCAGCGCGCACGCATCTGAGCCTGACCCGTGGAAAAGAAGTGCTGCGCCTGGCCTATGACCCGGCCTTTGAGCCGCTGCCGCGCCCAAGCGGGCAATTTACGCTGCGCATGGATGTGCCAGTTGACCGGACTTCCCTCGAGCTGGATGCCATTAAAAACGGGTTTCTGGCCGCATTAAAAAAATTACGGGCTGAGGAGATCAAGCGCGGGGTAACTACGATTGGCCCACACCGCGATGATATGCGTTTCCTGGCCAATGGAATTGACCTGGGAGATTACGGTTCACGCGGGCAGGTGCGCACCACCCTCCTGGCGCTCAAACTGGCCGAGGTGGCCTGGATGAAGGAAAAAACCGGGGAGTGGCCGGTCATCCTGCTGGATGAGGTCATGGCGGAACTGGATTCCGAACGGCGCGCGGATCTGCTGTCGACCCTGGCAGAAAGCGAGCAGTCGCTGCTAACCAGCACGGATGCGCATTCATTTTCCGATACTTTCCTAGAATCCGCCACACTCTGGCGCGTCCAAGCCGGGACGGTCAGTCCATACTCCGCCTAAACACGCTGGTTGCCCCAAAACCCGCGGGGTGTTGCCCTGGCAATCGATTCGGTTCTAAAAACTTCCCACCGATCCCCAACACCATTTCCACCGAAACTTTGAACCGCACTCGCGGAAACGCGCTGGTAGACTTCCAAATCAGGAATTGGTACAATTGGGAGAACACTCAATCCATTCATAATCAGGAGGAAAATATGTCAGTCAAACACGGGCGAGATGTGGCAGCGGTAGAAGTCGCAAATGGTGTAAAAACCACCAAACAGGTTCTTATTTCGCCGCAGGAAGCCCCCAACTTTGCCCTGCGTCGTTTTATCATGGAACCTGGCGGCGGAATGCCTCGCCACACCAACACCGTGGAACACGAGCAGTTTGTTCTGACTGGCAGAGCCCGGATTGGAATCGCAGACGAAGTCTTTGAAATAAAAAAAGGCGATGTGGTCTTCATCCCGGAAAATGTTCCACACTGGTACCAAAATATTGGCGATGAAACTTTTGAATTTTTATGCATCGTACCCAACAAAGCCGATACAACCACTATCCTTTCAGAAGAACTACCCTCTTGAAAATTTTCAACACCCATCAACTGACCTCTGCCACGCTCAATGTGGCAGAGGTCAGTTTTTTATATGTCATTCAGCACTTGACCGGCCCAATCTAACGTTCTACAATTCAAAGTGGTCAGACAACTTGACCAACATTAAGAGAATTTTGCCATCTTTACAGGAGAAAACCATGTCCGATTTCATTTTTCGCGGCTCCCTGGCTGACCT
>CAZLJB010000041.1:0-12917 GCA_964559195.1 uncultured Anaerolinea sp.
CTCAATCTTCGTCTGGATAGTTACCGAGGATTTGTTCTATCTGCTCTAATATATCATCGTGAAGTTTTTCCACAGCTTCTGCTGAATCCAGGTTATCCTGAAGCTGTTTGAGATTGGTTGCGCCTGTAATTACACTGCTGATATCCTTGCGCCGCAGCAGCCAGGCTATTGCCAGTTGTGCAGTTGTAATGTGCATATCGTTGGCGATTTCAGTCAATTGTCTGACGATTGTCACGCGCTCCGGGGTAATTCGGTCACGAATCCAGGCCATGTTTTCCATGGCAGCGCGGCTTCCCATCGGAATACCATCGTTATATTTTCCGCTCAGGATGCCGTAATAAAGTGGGCTCCAGGTCGTTAATCCCAGCCCATATTCTTTGCACAGCGAAGATAATTCCATTTCGACGCGGCGACGGTGCAGCATGTTATATTGTGGCTGCTCCATACTCGGCGGGGTCAGATGGTGCTGGATGGCAGCGGCAAAAGCTGCCGATATTTGCCAGGCACGCCATTCTGAGGTGCCCCAATACAGGATCTTTCCCTGCCGTACCAGATTGTCCATTGTGAAAACGATTTCATCGATGGGTGTGTCTGGGTCAAAGCGATGACAAAAGTAAAGATCTATATAATCAGTTCCCATGCGTTTGAGCGTCGCATTGATCGATTCAGTGATGTGCTTGCGGGAAAGTCCGCGTCCATTTGGGCCCGGCATGGTTGGCCAGAACACTTTTGATGAAATGACCAGCGCCTCGCGCGGGATGTTTTTTAGGGCTTTGCCCATGACAGTTTCAGCCAGGCCATTGGCATAGATATCGGCATTATCAAAAAAATTAACCCCTGAATCATAAGCTGCTTGAATTAATTCAATCGAGTTTTCCTCATCCACTTGTGAACCAAAAGTCACCCAAGATCCAAGTGATATTTCACTGATTTTTAAACCTGATCGACCCAATCGCCGGTAATGCATTTGACCTCCAAATCAGGGGGTTACCTCAACGATAACACCCAGTGTATTCACGCTCAGAGTCCATTGGGTACCTGGTTGCAGTTGAACAAACAGTCCCGCGTCATTTGTAGTGAAATTTTTGATGCCGTCCTTGGTTTCAAAGAAAATGTTGTATGTTTCGGTGCGTTGCCCTTCGCGCTGATCAATTGCCCGGTTTACTTGTGGCCAATAAGGTTTTAAATCAGTTCCCTGTACCGTTGCATTGTCAACAGCCTGCCATTCTTTGGTACCATATTTGCAATAATCAGCGTAGACTTCATAGTAACAGGTTTCCACCACCTTGGCTGAGCCATTGCCCTGGTCGACCAACTCTGTCGAACAGACTTCCTTGGCGCCCGCGACTGGATTTTCCTGTCGTGTGCGATATTTTTGATCGCAAGAAAGAATTTTCCCTTCACTGGGAACCTGGTCACGCCAATCTTCCCTGGTGACATTGACTTGCCCTTCAATGGCAATCGATCGCTGCCATTGACTATTCTGTACGATGCCTACCAGAGCCGTGGTTCTGAAAAGGAAGAAACCCAGAACAACACATACCAGTGCCAGGATTGAAACAACAGGCAGCAGCATCCATGGTCTGAATGTTGTTGGTTTTGCCGCGGGTGCGGCTGCCTGCGTATTTGCAGGAATCGCTCCCTTGTTGAGTGCCGCGCCGCACGCAGAACAGGTGTTGTTGCCGGGCTGGTTTAGCGTGCCACAGTTGGGACAGTTCATGGGCTTTGCCGGCCCTGCTACTGCGCTGAGCACTCGCCCGCTTTCTCGTTTAATGCCTTCCTTCAAATCCCCGCCGCATTGGACACAATTTTGCGCATCAGCGCTGTTGCGTGTATTACAAAACGGGCAGTGAATATCAGGGCCTTTGGCGGCATCCTCAATTTTTCGAGCATTTGAAATCAAACCACCATCCTGCCCCAAATCAAATTGCGCTTTTTCAGGCTGCGGCGAACCACAGCTTGCGCATGATTTCTTCATGCCAGGGTTTTTATTCCCACAATTTGGGCAGGTCCATTCAAGCTCAATGTAACCTATGGTTTTTTTTGTCATTGAACCACTCGTAATTTACTTTACGGTTATTTTTATGGTAAATGTACAGAATAAACGACCGGTTTTGATCATCCGCAATCCCCAAACGGACCTGTACCTTCCAGGCTCTTTGGGGGGGTAGATATTAATTACAGGTGTAATGGTTTCCCCAACTCGCACGTCTCTGAGTAGGGATTCCTTTTTATCGATGGTCAGCCTTGCGCCAGCAACATAGGTCAGGATCATTTCATTCGCCTGCCAGTTTCGGGTACCTGAATTTAGCAAAGTCCATGACACCTTATATTTGCCGAGCGGTGGCACTTCCATCCAATCGAAAGGTGATTTTTCCATTAAGGAACATCTTTGTGGCGATCCCCATTCGGTTGTAAAACCTTCATCTGGATCAGTAGTTTGTACGGTGGGTGTCAGTACGTCGGTTGGTGAACCAAGAGTGGGGGATGGAAGAAAGCCAAAAGGTGTTTCAGTGGCAGTAGCCGTGGCGGTTGGTAGAGGGGTAATACTTGGAAATGGCGTCATCGTGTTGGATGGCGTCAGGGTGGGATCCATGTGCGTGGCAGATGGGATGGGTGTTGCTGCGGAAAGCTTGCTCTTTTGCGTTTGTGTTGCAGCAGGAGCAGGACTTGCTGGTTGAGATGCAGGCACTGGCAGCGTCACCAGACAGGCTGACGCTACCAGGTTCACAGTCATAGCGATTAATAACGGAATTTTCAATCTGTTCATGCTTTAGCCAGGTGAACAGTTTGGAAACAATACTCGGTTTCCAAGGGTTATCGAACTACAGTCAGAATAATTGATACTCTGCAAAACTTAGCCTTACCGGTGGATAAAGCCCATAATGCGGTATAGGTACCAGGCACCTTTGGAGCGATCATATCCACTGTAAGTATGCTTTTCCCGCCACGTGAGACATCTGCGCTGATATCAAATGAATTTCCATGGGTTTGCATTTTTGCACCGCTAACATAGGAAATGGTTGTGACGCCTGTATGCCATACTGCATTTCCAGTGTTTTGAACAGTCCAGGTCATGTCAAAAGACTGGCGTATTTTCATTTTTACCCAATCTTTGGGAGATTGTGAAACCAATGAACACCCGTAACTGCTGGTATTTTCAGGGCTGATTGAGACAGCCGGGAGTCCAATGCTCATCGGAGCCATCAGCGGTAAACCGTGCACGGCGCCAAGAAAGCTCTCAGCTGGAGCCGCAGTGGTCAACCTGTTGTTTGCCAGCGCTGATACGGGTGTGGTTGCAAACGGAATAATGGCAACGACAAACATCACGACCGCCATTGCGATGGAGACTAAACGAACTGTTTTCATTTTACACTCCTTACTTTTATTTTCTCGGATTAGATGGCTGGTAGAATGAAAAATAATCTACCATGGCCGTTTTCACCGATCTTACCTTAATTAGTGGCATCCCCTGAGCCAATGCCCAGTGGTTTCCATTTTTCTTCGTCTTTAAGCCGGTGTTGCATACCGCCTCGATCATGGAGATGATCAAAGCCTTCGGGCTTGATGAACATTTTTTCACCATCCAGCAAACCGGTAAGTCCGCTTTGACCAGCTTCCGGGCGTTTGTTCTGGCAGGCTTTGCAAGTTTTCGGATCGTGAGCCTTGTATTCCAGCGGTTCTTCGTAGGTTGTGATATAGCCTTCATAGTTCCGCAGAATAACCTTGTGGTCAGACATGCTAATCTGGTAATTGGGCATGACCGGAATTTTCCCACCGCCACCAGGCCCATCTACAATAAATTGAGGCACAGCATACCCGGATGTATGTCCACGCAGGCCTTCTATGATCTCTACGCCCTTGGCCACCGGTGTTCGGAAGTGTCCGGCACCTTCCACCAGGTCGCACTGATAAAGATAATAGGGCCGCACGCGGATGCGGACCAGCTTGTGTACCAATTCGCGTTGAATATGAATACAGTCATTCACTCCTGCCAGCAAAACTGACTGGTTCCCAAGCTGGATGCCTGCCCTGGTAAGTCGATCTGTCGCGGCTTCCAACTCAGTGGAAATTTCATTTGGGTGATTGACGTGGATATTCATCCAAAGCGGGTGATACTTTCCCAGCATATCACAAAGTTCCTGGGTTATGCGTTGTGGCATAAAAACTGGTACCCGCGAACCAATTCGTACAATTTCCACATGCGGAATTTCGCGCAAACGGCCTAGCAGTTCTTCCAGGATCTTTGGCGCCAATACCAGTGGGTCACCACCTGAGAGCAGCACATCGCGTATCTGTGGAGTATTTTTGATGTACGCGATTTGCATCTCAAATTCCTGGCGATTAAATGTCTGTCCTGGATCGCCAACGATACGTGAACGGGTGCAGTAGCGGCAGTATGATGCGCATTGGGTGGTTACTAGCATCAATACCCGATCTGGATATCGATGAACGAGACCCGGTACAGGTGAATGACGATCTTCAGCCAGGGAATCTTCCATCATGGCGGTAAAGGCTTGCATTTCTTCGGCGCGTGGAATGATTTGTTTGCGGATCGGGTCTTCCGGATCATCCGGATCGATCAACGAAATATAATAAGGTGTTACATCAACGCGAAACAGGCCGCTGGTGTTCAGTGCTTTTTTTTCACTCTCGGTCAGGGATAAAACTTTTCCAATATCCTCGGTATTATTCAGTCGATTGCTTAACTGCCAGCGCCAGTCGTTCCATTTTTCATTGGGAACGTCCTGATAAGTTGGTGCACGTTTTGAGACAAAGGCTTGGGGCATTATTATTCTCCAAACAGCAGGTCAGACGGGAACGAAGATCAGCATACATCCAGGACTTGCAATTTACTTTGTATTACCAGACAAACGATGGGGGATCGTGGTCTGGTCGGAAAAAGCCCGGATAAAAGTTTAACACAGAAGCCATAATGGTATTGTAAGAGCAAAAGGGGAGAGGGTCAATAATCAATTCTAATGCGAGCGTGGCCTTGTTTGCTGTTATTGTATTTAGCGGCAAAAATCGCCGTTTCGCTAATGACATTACCAAAGCTGTGGAAAGAACTTTTATGGACATCTGTATTTTTTTTCTGGCTGGTTTGGGAGCATGGTATACCAGGATTGGCGGGCTCGGAAATTATTCCAATTGATCAGCTCTTGAAAATTTTGTTTTCAATGGGAGCCAAATTAACTATTGCGTAGTCATCTTTCTTGGTGGATAATCAACAATATAAAACGCAAAAAAGAGGAGAATATGCGCAAAAATCGATTTCTGTTTTCCATATTTGCCATCTGGCTGGCAATTGTTAGTTGCAACTTGCCCCAGGGCTCTGCTCCCCAGGTAGGTTTGAGCGCCGCCGACCTCGCTCTTACGGTTACCGCGCTTTCAGCTCCTGGAGCTGCCGGTGCCCCTGCTGCCACCACTCCGGTTGTGGTGAGCACAGTTGGTTCACCTGCTACAGAAGCCGCGGTAGTGCCCAGCTTGCCTCCGCAACCAACTGCAACACTGGTACCCACGCCCACCCCCTGTACGCCGGCAGCGGTTGCAAATTCTGCTGTAAATGTTCGCTCTGGCCCGGGCACGGTCTACCCCACCGTGGGTGCGCTTACTCAAGGTTCCAGTGTTCCCATTGCCGGAAAAAGTGCGGATGGTACCTGGTGGTATATTCCATTTTCCAGTGGTGTGGGAGGCTATGGCTGGGTTTCCGGTGGTGTGGTTACTGCAGCCTGTCTGCCTGCAAGCCTGGCAGTCATTGCAGCTCCGCCCACGCCTCTTCCTCCAAGCGGCACTTGCAAGGATGCTTTTGTCTTTCGGTTGGCGCGTTCGACAGACAAGGTTTGTGTTCCACCGGCCTCCAAGGCCCAGGCTGAGGCTGATAATGCCGCCGCTGATTCCCGTAAGCTTGTAAGCGTTTACGGTGCCGATGCCTGCACAACTGGATACGTCTGGCGGGATGCCTTCTCGGGCGATCATGTTTGTGTAACTGCGGCAGTGCGCAGCCAGGCTGCTGCGGATAATACCGCCGCTGCTTCGCGCTGGGTCTCCGGGTCTTATGGAGCACATACCTGTATTCCTGGTTTTGTCTGGCGCGAAGCTGGTTCTGGCGATGATGTATGCGTGGATGCTTCGGTTCGTACCCAGGCGCTATCTGATAATGCGGCCGCCAGCTCGCGGCTTGCAACTGCTGTGGATGGGCCGGACGCCTGCATCCCGGGCTATGTCTGGCGCCACGCCTTCTCGGGTGACCGGGTATGTGTTACATCCGAAGTACAAAGCCAGGTGGCAGCTGACAATGCTGCAGCTCCAAGCCATACCTGGCCGTAAAATGGTTCTTGAGGTTGGTTTTCATTTCTGGTGGTGTTTTTACGCTTGATCCTGGCGAAATATCCACAAAGAGAGTTTTCGTAATCCAAAACAAGACCTGCGGGCAACAGACCGCACGTCTTGTTTTGGATTACGAAGTTAGACCCTATTTACAGGTTATGCTGTCTGGCTTGCTATCTTTGGCAAGATTATTCACCCGTTCAAATTCACCCAGGTAAAGCTGTGCCAGGGCCGGATCGTGAATTACGATAATATTGTCGTCATTTTCGTTGTCGGCAGATTTTGTGAAGTTAAATGATCCGGTGATGACCGTATTTTCATCAATGACCAGCACCTTGTGATGCATGGTGTACTTGTTTCCATCCACTTTTACCGGGACTTTGGCGCAAAACAGCGGTACGAATGCGCCCTGGGATGCCCCGCGGTCTTCAATCACGCCTGATACATCCACTCCAGCCTGGTATCGGTCAATCAGTGCGGCGGCCAAGTCTTTGTCTGTAAATGTGAATATGATGAAGCGAACCGACTTTTTAGCGTTTTTGACGTAAGCGATCAGTTTTTCCATCACCTGGTCTGGTGGAGAGAAATAATTTTCCACTTGAACCCCATCGATGTTTAACTGGGATTTCTGGGCGCCGACCACGGCATGGGTGCCAAATTTTTGATCAATAAACAGCTCGTCGAACTTGGCCTGGTAATTGGAGATCAAATCCTGATTGGTAATTTTGAGCAGGTTGTTATTGTTGCGGAAAGTGTCGTTATAAGACATATTCCACGACCCCATGAAGAGGGTTTGGCGGTCAATAATAATCATTTTGTCATGCATTAATCCGCTCGAGCGGCCTCCATCCACCAACCCGACCCCGGCGTTTTGTAAGGCTGTGATGGCATCGAACTCTTTTCCATCACTTGTCCGGCTGGCTTCCAGTTTTTGGTTGCCGTTCTTTCCATCATAGACAATCCGGATTTGTACGCCGCGCTTGCTGGCGGCAACCAGGGCATTGATGAAGCTGGGTAAATTCAAGTCAAAGGATGTTACATCGATTGTCTTTTGGGCCTGATCAATCAGCGGAATTACATTCTGGTCAATACCATTGGCCGTGTTGTCCGGTGGATTGGGATTTGTAAAATAAACTGTCAGCCAACTCGATGTGCTGACTCCGCTTGTATTTCCGCCAGGCGTGATCGGTACCGCAGTTATATCGGCAGGGTTGGATAGGGAGGCTGTGGGTGTCCCGCCGTTGCCCGGACTTGCAGCACCTGGGTACAGGTAATAAATTGCAAACACCACTAAAATGAAAATCACCCCGGTGATGGTTGGCTTTTTTGAAATTTTTTGTCTGGTCATGTTATTCTCCTCGTTCTACGGTTAAAACAGGCTATTAAACAGGTTTCAGCCAGGTCAGCAAGAAAAGCAGGGCTTGTGCGGGTGTCATATCTGTCAGTTGTGAAGCAATTGTTTCGGGTTCAATCAGTTCCGAACTGTGAGTGGTGGTAAAAGCGCAGTCATACCATTTGACGAATTCTTTTACACCTTCCGGGTGTGGATTGGGAAAATTGCCAAGGATTCGATTGATGGCTCTCATCGCATTCATCAGTGCCAGCACCTGGCTTCCCACCACTTCCTCGTCGCCATTTTCGCCTATGGCTGTATTTAGATGACCCAGCCCCCAATCTATTAGCACATTCGCGTCTTCATCTTCCAGATTATCCGTTAAGTTTTCTGTTTCCAATATTCGTTCAATATACCTTGATTTATCCATCGAATATTCCTTACCGGTACAATTTATTTTATTGTGTTGTTGAATAAACAGCTAGCAGAAACAGTATAATATTATTAGGCGAAAACGAGAGGAGCGTTTCATGACTAACGTAGCTGTGGTAACGGATAGTTGTGCCAGCATACCCGAAAGTTTGATCGAGCAGATGAATATTCAGACTGTGGCATATTATATTCATCGTGGACAGGATGTATTACGCGACCTGGTCACCATACAGCGGGATGAGTTTCTGGATTACCTGCCAGGGGCTTCCAGCCTGCCAACCACGGCCAGCCCTGGCCCGGGAGATTATTTTCAACAGTATCAGTCTTTAATACTAAATGGTGTCAATGAAATCCTGAGTATCCATATGACCTCGCGCGGCAGTGGTGCTTATCAGGCAGCCAGGCTGGCCCAGGGTATGGTCGCCGCACAATACCCCGATGTCCGCCTGGAAGTGGTGGATTCTCAGAACGTTTCGCTTTGCCAGGGCTGGATGGTGATCGAATCCGCTCGCGCTGCGCTTGCGGGTGCCAGTCTTGATCAAATACTTGATCAGGTCCGGCGCATGATCCCGATTACCCAGATGATCCAGACTGCTGATACGCTTAAGTACCTTTACTTGGGTGGACGAATCGGCCTTGCCAAACGGTTGATGGGTACTGTACTGAACATCAAGCCTCTGATCGGCATGAAAGAAGGGGTAATTGTGGCCCTTGGCATGGCCCATTCACGTTTGCAGGCCTACAACGCAATGGCAGATTTTATAGGTGAGGCGATTGGGCAGGGTAAGGTCAAAGTGGCCTATGTGCATGCTGGCGCCGAGGAAGAAGCCCAGAAGCTAAAGAAAATCGTCGAAACCCGCCTGACCGTGGTTGAATCACTTGTGGCTGAACTCTCTCCGGCGTTGGCTGTCCATACTGGACCCGGCACCACCGGTCTGTGTTTTTATCCGGTCTCGGAGCAAAACGTATGACAATTAATGGCACTCACTCACTCTGGGCTGATTTGCATCGTCCTGAAATTTCGCCAGCCGGCGCCGATTTCACCATCATTGGTATCCCTTTCGACGGTCTTGCGAGCGCCAGGCTGGGAGCTGCCCAGGCTCCGGAAAGAATTCGTTTTTGGTCAAGGCATCTGACCCCTTTTAGTGAAGATCGTACCCGGCTGGCCAGCCTTTCAATCTGTGACCTGGGCGATATCCAGGTGCAGCAGGATGTTCAGGCTGGTTTTGCCCGCGTGGCTGAAATCGTTGCTTCCCTTCCCAATATTGTTATCACACTGGGCGGTGATCATTCAGTTAGCATCCCGGTTTTTGAAGGCCAGCGCCGGCGCAGTGTTGGTCGCCGGCTGGGAGTGCTTTGGGTGGATGCCCACCCGGATTTATGCGATGATTTCGATGGCTCACGTTTTTCACATGCCTGCGTTTTAAGGCGCGGCCTGGAATTTGGTATTGACCCTGCCGATGTTTGCCTGGTGGGTTTGCGCTCTTGGGAGGATCAGGAAATTGATCTGATCGAAAATGGTGGAATGCATGTTTATACTGCTGCTGGAGTGGCAGAGCTTGGCATGCAGACCGTAGCCAGTGAAATTCGGCGCGTATTGGCGCAATGCGACGCAGTCCATATTTCCTTTGATATTGACGCTCTCGATCCATCTGCTGCGCCTGGCACCGGCATTCCCGATTACGGCGGACTCAGTATGCGCGAAGTTTTGATTCTGTTAAAGGCTTTGCAGGGCTTGCCGCTCACCGGTCTTGACCTCGTCGAAGTTGCTCCGCCACTCGACCCCTCCGAAGCCACAGTTTTTGCCGCACTTAAGATCATCATGGAATTTATTGCGGTGGTTGCGCGAGGAAAAAATAATGCCAGTTGAAATATTCTGTCGTCTCGCCACGCAGGCTGACCTCCCGGATATTGTTCGCATGCTTGCGGATGATGAGCTTGGACAGCAGCGCGAGCGTTTCGATCTACCGTTGCCCGCTTGTTACCTTGAAGCTTTTGATCAGATAAACAACAATCCAAATATTGAGTTGGTGGTTGCCGAGCTGTCCAGCCGGGTTGTGGGCACCTTGCAGTTGATATTTATTCCATCTCTCAGTTATCAGGGTGGCCTACGCGCCCAGGTCGAATCGGTTCGTGTGGATCAGCCGCTGCGTGGGCAGGGCATTGGAAAACAAATGATGGTCTGGGCTCTTGAGCGGGCCAGTCAGCGTGGGGCGCATATAATGCAGTTAACCACTCACGAGACCCGCAAAGATGCCCATCGCTTTTATCAACAACTGGGTTTTTCAGGTTCTCACTTGGGTATGAAAAAATCATTGAAATAGGTTCAACTTGATAGATCAATCAAATACACCACAAGTCCATCACAAGCCTGCCACCTGTCGTTTTGAACTGACAGTGGATGGCGCTACAGCTATTTTGGAATACACCATGCAGCTGAATACCATATTTTTCACCCATACCTTGGTGCCTCCTGCTTTGGAGGGGCGTGGGCTGGGCAGCCTACTGGCTCGGGCAGGGTTGGATTTTGCCCGTGAAAAGGCGCTCAAGGTTAGGCCGGTTTGTTGGTTTGTAGCTGGTTACATTGACAGGCATTCCGAATATCAGGATTTACTATACTGACCCCCTCGTTACTTTATTGGCCGCAATAGACATCGTTATTGGTGTGGGAAAGATAAAATCCGGGCCCATTGGGGATATACCGTATTAATCAGCCGGCCATTGGAGATGGTGCTGGTTTCCCCTTCGTTCAGTAGATCATTCAACTGGGCCGAGCCGTCCCAGGGCACTGCCAGGTCAAACTGGGCCGGTTCATCCGCAGCATTGATCTGCACAATTAGTGTTTGTCCGCCAGCCTGGCGTGTAAATACCAACTGCTCTGGGGCTGCCAGAAGCTGCTGGTAATCGCCATCTTGCAAGGCAGGAGATGTACTGCGAATGCGGCTCAGTTTTTGGATCGTGGCTGGCAGGTGCGGGTCTGGAGCATTTTTCCTTAGTTTTTCCAAATCAAGGGTTGGCCGGAGTGCCTGGTCACTGTTTTTCGTCCGGTTTCCTTTCAATCCCCATTCACTGCCATAATAAATGGATGGAATACCCGGCATCGAAAACAGCAGGCAGTAGAGCGGGTGCAGGTGTGCCTGGTTCTCGAGTTTACTTGCCACCCGATCGACATCATGATTATCTACGAAGTTATACAATCTCAGATTCTGGTATATGCCCTGGGAGCCGAATTGACGGTTCAAGGAAAATGCAATTTCAAAAAAGTTTTTATCCACAAAGCTGGAGTAGAGTCCTTTGTAACTTTCATAATTTGTGACCGAATCGAGTGTCTCCGGGTTGGCCCAGCGCCGATAATCCCCATGGATGACCTCGCCCATCAGCCAGAAATCGGGCCGCAAGCTGTGGGTGAAAGCGGAAAGTTCTTTTTGGAAATCCAGATCCAGGCAGTCGGCTGTATCCAGGCGCAATCCATCAATCCCGAAATCAAGAATCCATTGTTTGACAGCTCCAAACAGGTGCTGGCGGGTTTGCGGGTTGTGCAGGTTGAGTTTTACCAGTTCAGAGTGTCCCTGCCAGGTATCGTATGTAAATGGATCGCCCTGGGGGCTGCGCTGGTCAAAATTTAGACCTGCGAACCAATTGCAGAATTGCGAATTCTGGCCATTTTGGAGTACATCCCGAAAAGCCCAGAAATTACGCCCGACGTGATTAAAGACCCCGTCCAGTATCACCCGAATGCCGTAGGTATGCAGTTGCTGGATGAGTTGGGTCAGGGTTTCGTCTGTCCCCAGGCGCCGGTCAACGTGATAATAATCTGCAGTGTCGTATCCATGCTGGCTGGATTCAAATAATGGCCCAAGGTAGAGGGCATTAATCCCCAGCTCTTTCAGATGCGGTATCCAGCTAGAAATTTTTTCCAGGCGCGCTTGAGGTACCGAGTTGTGATCATTGTTGTATAGCGCATCGCAAAACCCCAACGGGTAAACATGATAAAAAATGGCGTTTCTGGTCCAATCTTGTTGCATGAAAACTCCTATGTACCTACCGGTTGGTATATAGCCGGGGTAAAAAAAACGGGTGGCGGACTTTCTTACGAAAAAATGCCGTGCATAAACTGGTGGACGGCGTTTTGTGCCAACACCTGATCCAGATTCCCCTGACCGTTCAGGTTAATTGAAATATAAGTATTGAGCATGCCCAGGAATGTGGCCGCGTAAGACCGTTCCCGACCTTTCATATTGCCATGATCTTCAGCAGCGCGCTGGAAAAAAGCTTCGAGTTGTTGTTGCTGTTTCTGGTTGACTGCCCTGATCGCGGCGAATGCGGCGCTTTCTGGGGGCGCAAACCACATGGAAAGTTGCAGCCGGTAAAATCTGGGGTGTTTCTCGGCGAATTCGAAATATTCAAGCGCCACTGCGTTCAAGGTGGTTTTTACGTCTCGGTGATAAATTGAGGCTTGTTCAAGCATGTCGAACAGCTCGATAAAACTTTCATCCAGCAGGGTTTGCAGCAGACCACTCTTGCTGCCAAAATAGTGGTACAAGGTTGGTTTTTTTAACCCGGCAGCGTCATCGACTTCCTGAACCCCCACTGCGTCATAGCCTCGGGCAGCGAACAACTTCAACGCGCAGTCAAGCAAACGTGTACGATTATCATCCATAAATATAGTGTACCACTCGGTACACTAGCCGTCAAGCCACTCAGGCCGGGTGTCATGCGTATTGGTGTTCCGCATAACGCATTGGAGTGGCCTTCTGCCGGTTAGCCGGGTATACTTTATTAAGATGGACAAACTCTCTGGTTCGATTGAACGCATCACTTT
>CAZLJB010000042.1:0-7986 GCA_964559195.1 uncultured Anaerolinea sp.
TCGAAGGGAAAAGTTAATTTCTATCAATAAGAAACCTCTAAGAATAGGAGTTAATGGGTTGGCAAAGATCCATTGTTGGTATATAATAAATAAGCTGAGGGGCGCATTGCCCCTCATTTATATTTGTAATATTCCTACCCTGCTCGTGACACACGCGAAGAGCCACACCCCCTGCGGCAGCCCTCGTGCGACGGCAGGGTGGGGCGTTTAATAGGTACATGAGTTTTGTGTTGTTGCTTTGGGGTAGAATAAACAAAATTACCCATTATTTAATGCCGGGAGAGCCATAATGAAGCTTGTTTCTGTGAGTGAAATGCGCGTTATTGAAAAAGAAGCCAATGAAAATGGTCTGAATTATTCTCAGATGATGGAAAATGCTGGACATGGCCTTGCTGATGAGGTCGAGTTACTGGCACATACAGAAGATGATGAGCGCGAAGTTCTTGGCCTGATTGGCCCTGGCAATAATGGCGGCGATGCTTTGATTGCCCTTTCTCATTTAGCTTCAGATGGTTGGCGCGTCCGTGCTTATATCGTTCGGCGCCAAATTCAAGGGGATGACCTGGTTGAGCGATTGATTAAAGCTGGAGGCGAGATTGTTTTTGGCCAGAACGATACTCAATTTGATAATTTAACTGCTTTTGTAAGCACGGCAGACGTAATCTTGGACGGGGTGCTTGGGACTGGTTTTCAGCTTCCTTTAAAAGAAGATATTGCCAGAGTCCTGGAGGCTGCTAATCATGCGATCAGTGCAGTTTCATGGCCACCATTTGTAGTTGCAGTGGATTGCCCTTCTGGTGTAAATTGCGAAACCGGCGAGGTCGCAGCCGATGTTATTCCCGCTAGCTTAACGGTTTGCATGGGTGCAGTTAAGCAGGGTTTGCTTACTTTTCCCGCTTTTGAGTTTGTGGGTGAACTGCGCGTGGTTGATATTGGCGTGGGTAACAACCTGGATAGTTGGAAAAAAAATATTCATTTTGTGGCAGATGATGAGATCGCGGAAGAGCATCTCCCTCTGCGTCCGGCCGATTCGCATAAAGGGACTTTTGGTACTGCGCTAGTTGTGGCAGGGTCGATCAATTATGTTGGCGCCCCTTTATTGGCCGGAAAAGCAGCGTACCGCATCGGAACTGGGTTGGTTAAGATGGCTGTTCCAGGGTCGGTTCAGCTTATGATTGCAGGTCAATTCCCCGAGGCAACCTGGATCCTACTTCCACATGAATTAGGAGTAATTGCGGAGAGCAGTGCTGATTTATTGATCAAGAATATGGATCGCGCGACTGCAATATTAATTGGTCCGGGAATTGGCCTTGAAGACACAACCAAAAATTTCGTGGAAAATTTTATAAAAGGTAAAACGAGTTCCAAAAAAACTTCTGGCAGAATAGGTTTTACACAATCTGAAGCTAAAAGCAATTCTTCAATGGACCAGCTTCTCCCTCCTCTGGTTATCGATGCTGATGCTTTGCGTTTACTTTCAAAACTCGAAAATTGGCCCAAATTATTACCAGCTGATTCCATTTTAACTCCTCATCCTGGTGAGATGGAAGCATTAACAGGGATTGGCAAGGATTCCATTCAAATTGATCGATTAAATATTACGCTTAAGTATGCTGCAATGTGGGGGCATGTTGTTGTTTTGAAAGGGGCCTTTACTGTTATAGCTGCTCCAGACGGACGGGCTACCATTATTCCAGTTGCAACTTCTGCTCTGGCGCATGCTGGAACTGGGGATGTATTGGCTGGATTGATTGTTGGTCTGAGGGCACAAGGAGTTCGTGCATATGAAGCAGCGGTTTCTGGTGCCTGGATACATGCCCAGGCTGGCTTGTATGCAGCAGAAAAAGTGGGATCCGAGGCTTCTGTCATGGCAGGTGATGTATTGGATGCTGTAGCAGATGTATTAAGCGTTTACTAAAAAATCAGAGACAAAAAAAGAAGATCTCGCAATATTTTTGGGGGTCTTCTTTTTTGTTATTATGATTTTCCGGATATTCGTTGGCTTCAATCGACAGAACCCTATCAGGAGTAAAGTCCCCAATCCATCGCAGTAGGATCTTCCATCATTGAGAAATCCCAAGGATCCATACCCATTTCGACGGTAACGGGCATTTTTAAGCCTTCCTGGGCTTTCTGGCGTGTCATATCAACCATGGCTGGTCCATATGGGCAAAATGGGGTGGTCAATATCATTTTTAGACGTCCAATTTCGCCGTCAACCTCAACATTTCGAACCAATCCGAGTTGAATTATAGTGAGACCAATTTCTGGGTCGACTACTTCAGAAAGACTTGCTCGCACTCTTTCTACAATATCTGGATGGGTTTCGTGAATACCCCATTTAACAATGTTCTGAATATCGTCAGTCATATTTCCTCTTTTCGGAGTTGATAAATATTGGAAGTTTGTTTAAAGAAATTGCTTTTTGATTTCAATCATTTCTTTATTGCAAATTTTGTACCATGTATGTGCATTGATTTGCACCAGTTAGTATACATTGAATCTTGGCGGCTGGAACGGAAAGCATTATTGAAATGAGTGTCTGGTCAACTGTGCAGACTTCAGGATGCCTTTGCCCAACTTGCAAATAAGGGCAAGAGATTTCGTGAATCAAATAATGGGTTCCTTGTTTTTCCCATTCGATTACGAAACCCTCATTTGCCAGCAGAACTCTCATCATATTTAATCGATCTTCAACATTAAGGTTTTTTAATTCACCAGCGTATTCGCTTGCCATGGTTGTGGCTAGTTCGCGAAACATTTCATTTAAAATCGGTTGGGAAAATTTATCCTTCATTTGAGTGAGCAACCGAGTCGTCAACCGAAGATAGCGGGTTGGAAATTTCTCAAGGCCATCCTCAGTTAAAAAATATACTAACCGTGGTCTACCGACGCCATGGCGTTCTTCATCTGTGGTGACCAGCGACTCAATTTGCAAATTACTGATGTGGTGGCGAACAGAAATTGGGTTGATACCGACCGCCTCAGCTAGTTCTATTATAGTTAATCTTGGGCGGCGTAAAAGAGTTTGTAATATCCGATCTCGTGTACTTTTCATAATCCTGCTAAATGTTTTGGGGTTCGGTCAGAAAATATTAGTTGGAATTGCACTTTAGTTTATTTGGAGTATATCAGTCTCGTTTTCCTTTGTCAATATTATAGATAATTATCATAAATAATATATTTCAGCAACTCTCTTCACCTTGACTTGAGAGTTCGTTCTGAAAAAATGGGATCTCAACAAAATCATGTTTCTTTTTGGGTAAAAGAAGCGTTGATGAAACCATGCCAAAATCAGCCACATGAAAAACTTTTATTTACCAGCCCGTGAATTGATAAAAAAAACTGGCAAATTAATTGAATTTGGCCAGTTTTTTATGCTGTTTTTCTATGCTATGCTCCACCATCCCCATAAAATGATGGATCGGTTGGGGTTTGACCAGATGGATCATGAACATAAACCCAATCGCCAACTTTGGCCCAGTTGTAAAGCCAGTGTGCATCCCCAGGGGTCAAATTTACGCACCCATGAGATTGGGGGTAGCCCATTCTTGCTCTCCAGTAAGCTCCGTGTAGTGCGCGAGCCTTATCAAAATACATGGTCCAGGGGACGTTTTCAAGATAATAATAATTACTGGTGTTTCTTTCACCTTGCATTGTCTCCAATTCTTTTTTCTTATAAATTGGGAACAATCCGGGCCGAGTAAATAAGGGTTTTAAACCGGTCGCAATTACGGTTGCATATACCATCTGATTTGCATCATAAACTGCCAGGGTTTGTTCTTCGAGATTCACATCAATCCAGCGTCCATTTGTTACACCATCCGGTTGGGAGGTGGCTGGCGTAACAACTGCTAGATCTCTTCCAAGTACCCACTGGTCTGGACCAATGAGATTCCATATTGTTCCCTCAACATTGATTGTGTTATATACTTGAACGATATCATTTAACTTCAATTGGCCAGTCGGGATATTAAAGCCCATTTCGTTTGGCTCGCGTCTGATCGATGTTGGGTTGAAAACCCACCCAAATGCGTTCCGAGGCGGGGAAAGTACCTGAATTCCAGGAAAAGGGTTTGATAGAGAAACTGTAGATCCATCGCCGGGCATGATCGCCCCTGATGGTAGCAGAAAATAAGTACCTTTTTTTGTATCGAGACGTTCGGAGTAAACAACATAAAAAAAAGCACCTGGCGGAAGGGTTAATCCTGCCCCGGCTTTTGCAATTGCAGCATCTAGGGATGGGTAAAACGCTGTTCCAGAATTATTTACTTTGTAATAGTGATATGGAAGATCACTCAATGTTGGGTCAGGTCGTGAAATCTGAAGTGGCCGTTGGGGCAAATCTATCCCAAGGTGTGCCATGTCAGTCATATATTGTGAGGGCCCAAGGGGAGAACAATCATCAGGAAGTTGCAGATACGCAGCTGGTGGACAAAGCACGGCACCAGTATTATTTTCTGAGATGTCTGATGCGCGGGCGACCGAAGCCATGGGAGGTATGAAGGAAAAAAAGATAGTCAGAGCAGTGATAATAAATAGAATACGCTTCATTTTTGTTCTCATTACACAATTTACCTTTTAGAATCCGTATTATACATGGTTTGTACCGCTCAAATGTAAACTCATTGTAAGTCTCATGCTATAATTATTGATTAAATTGACTTGACAAGGTCATTTTGCCATGTTAAAGTAATCAGGTAAAATATTCCGAATATTTGTTTTTTTTATTGTTCACAGGCAGTCTCCAGGAGGACCCTTTTGTCTAAGTCTCGTACTCAACTTATGGTGGATCGTCTGCGGGCTTTGCAGGCATCTTCTCCAGATATAGAGGCATCGGCGGTAGTTAGTGTTGATGGTTTAAGTATTGCTTCTGCTTTGCCACAAGGTGTTGAAGAAGATCGTGTTTCCGCCATGTCCGCGGCGATGTTATCTCTTGGCGAAAGAATTTCTTCCGAACTCGGGCGAGGATCGGTAGAGCAGGTTTATGTCAAAGGCGAAAAAGGTTTTGTGGTTTTGATGTCCGTCGGTGAAGAGGCCGTTTTGACTGCGCTGGCTCGGGAACAGGCGAAATTAGGCCTGATTTTTCTTGATATGCGGCGTGCAACAGAAGATCTACGAAAACTAATTTAACCGGAGATCAAAATGAGCCCAATTCCAAAAGCTGGTTTTTACTACCCGAGCAAGTTTGGTCTTCTCATGATCAAGGCGCTTGAAGACGTCATGGGAAAAAATGGGATTAATGCAATCCTCAATTTGGCAGGTTTAAGCGCCTATGTTGATAATTATCCTGCAGAAAGTCTTGAAAAAACATTTGATTTTGCTGATGTTTCATCCATAAATATTGCTCTTGAGGATATGTATGGTCCGAGAGGTGGGCGTGGCTTGGCGCTAAGGGCTGGTCGTGCGACTTTTGCAGATGGTCTAAAAAGCTTTGGCGCGTTGGCGGGAGTTGGCGATCTTGCCTTTAAAGTGTTGCCTCTCCAAACAAAACTTCGTATTGGACTACCTGCGTTTGCAAAAATATTTACTCAGGTTAGTGATCAAAACAGTACTGTTGAGGAACGGGAAAATGAATTTGTTTGGACCATCCATCGCTGCCCTGTCTGCTGGGGTCGTTCTGAAGTTGATAAACCAGTTTGTTTTATAGCTGTTGGTTTACTTCAAGAGTCTTTGAAATGGGTTTCAGGTGGAAATGAATTTCGCGTAAATGAATCGAAGTGTCATGCGCTTGGTGATGAAATTTGCGAATTTATTATTCAGAAAGAACCAATTGATTAATTTGGAATTCTAGAGGCGAGGCGAGTTTGTCCACTAAAAAGTCAAAAATCCTCATAATCGAAGACGATCTGGATGTTGCAGATATGCTCAATGCATATTTTCGGGTACAAGGATATGATGTTATTGCTAAGAATTGGGGCGAGGACGGCGTCAGAGCGGTAATTAGTATCCGCCCAGATTTGGTTATTCTTGATATTCGTTTGCCGGACATTGATGGATATGAGGTTGCCAGGCGGTTGCGATCTGATCGGAAAACAAAAACGATTCCGATTATATTCTTAACTGAAAAACGCGATCGGTCTGATCGTTTACAGGGGCTTGAAATAGGTGCAGATGATTATATTACAAAACCTTTTGATGTTCAGGAGCTTCGTTTAAGGGTTCGGAATGCAATCCGGAGGGCTGGTCAGGATACTCTGACCAACCCCGTCACAGGTTTGCCGGATGGGGATATTGTCATGGAATATATTGGAGATTGTCTGAAAAAGGACCACTGGGCATTGTTATTGGTTTCACTTCAAAACATAGATGTTTTTCGTGAAAAATATGGCTTTGTGGCATCGGATGATGTGGTTCGAGCCATTAGTTTAATGGTGAATAATTCATTGCGCGAATCCGGTTCCAGGGAATCCTTTATTGGGCATGTTTCATTAACGGAAATATTGCTCTCGGTGGATTCAGGTAATGTTGACTCATTAAAAGAAAGCATAATATTTAGGTTAAATCAGGCATTGGATTATTTTTACCCTATCACAGATCGTAATCAGCCTGATAAGTCAAACCGTTTGGCAATCCAAACTTCTGATCTTGGCTCTGATGATGGACGGTATTTTACCGCGGAGGAATTAAAAACGGAGCTGCTTCACCGAAAAAAATAGGAGTTACATTGAAAATTACAGTTATTATTCCGACGTATAACGAAGCGGAGAACCTTCCTTTATTGTTCTCCGCTTTGTTTTCCCTTCCTTTGGATGATTTGAATATTCTAGTTGTTGATGATAATAGCCCTGATGGCACCGGTCAGGTTGCAGAACAGCTAGTTGCCAATTATCCAGGTCGGGTTACCGTACTTCACCGAGAAGGGAAAAAAGGTTTGCGGACTGCTTACCTGGAAGGTTTCAAATTAGCAATTGAAAAGGGTGCGCAGGCTATCGCGCAAATGGATGCTGATTTTTCCCATGATCCAATGAAACTCGTAGAAATGGCAGCAGCTCTGGAAAAAGCGGATGTGGTTCTCGGATCCAGGTATGTAAAGGGAGGGAGTGTAGATGAGCGGTGGTCAATCTGGCGTAAGTGGCTTTCGGCATTCGGGAATTTCTATGCCAGGACAATTCTAAACTTACCATTACAGGACATTACTACCGGTTATCGATTGTGGCGCAGGGAAACAATTCTTGGGATGCCATTAGAACGAATTCAGTCAAATGGGTACATATTTCTGGTCGAAATGGCTTATATGGCTTATTCTTTGGAATATAAATTTGCCCAGGTGCCTATCCATTTCGCAGATCGGAGATGGGGTAAATCGAAGATGTCTCTCCGTATTCAGATGGAAGCTGCGATGCGAGTCTGGCAGGTAAAGGCGAACTTTAGTGATTTGCGAAAAAGCGGTAGTCGAGCCAGGCTTGCTGGGTTATCTTAATAATTACTCTTATCTGAATATTGAGTGGCGAGAGATGACCATTCATCAATCGAAAGGGTTTCGGCGCGACGCATTGGGTCAACACCACTTTTTTGAAGAAGATTGCCGGCATTATCCGGGGATATTCTTAAACCTCCGGATAACGAATTGCGAAGTGTTTTGCGTTTTTGGCTAAAGCCAGCCTTTGCTAATGTGAAGAAAGTATTTATTCTTTCTTCTGCTATTTTTGGCTCCGCGTACATATCCACTCGAAGAATTGCAGAATCAACTTTTGGTTGGGGATAAAAATCTTCCGCTGGAATAAGATTCATTATTCTTGGATTTCCATATATTTGCACACTTAAAGCAAGAAGGCTCAATTCACCCGGCTGGGCGCAGATTCGCTCGGCTACTTCTTTTTGTATTGTTAGCACTATTCTGCCTGGGCGAGGTTTGCTGCCCAGCAAGTGCCGAAATATAGCAGATGTAATGTAGTACGGTACGTTGGCAACTACCAGATAATCGTCAGTATCCAGAATTGTCGACGGTGAAATTTGCAGGATGTCGCCTTCGATTATTCGAAT
>CAZLJB010000042.1:8086-12859 GCA_964559195.1 uncultured Anaerolinea sp.
GATTGTTGATCTGGCCAGGCGCCTAGATCAAATGCTTTTACATAGAGCTTCAAGGTCTCGAAATCTGCTTTAAAAATATAAACATCTTTTTGTACACCGATATCAAAAGTTCGCGCTTCTGAAAGTAATTCTCTTGGAAATGTTATAAAACTAATATTTTCAGGTTTTATTTGCGGAAGAAGACAGGCAATTTCGCTAATTTGTTGGGGACTTAAGTCCGTTTGAACCGAATTGGTAAAACTATTGATTATCGAAGGAAGTTTGGGAAGAATATAAGGGCTGAGAACAGCTTTTTTTAAGGCACACAAAATGCGGTTTTGTTGGTCAGCACGTGCAAAGACACTGTATTCGCGAATTCTTGCCAGCATCAACGCTTGCTCACCAGAAAGATGATGTTGACCTGCTGCAAAATAAAGGTCTTTCCGTTTCTCTTGATCTGATTTGCGGGTATCAACCGAAAATGGTAAGAAAATATCAATTCCACCAACTGAATCAACCAGGTGGACAAATGTCTGCATATTTGCGGCAATATAATGATCTGGATGGGCGCCAAAATTTAAATCTAGTGTGCTGGCAAGTAAGCCTGGTCCCTGTCCGGTGCCATCATAATATCCCATGCCAGGATTACCGTAAAAATACGCCTGGTTTAGTTTACCGTGGGTGATGCCATAATGGGTTTCGATGCCTGGGATTGTAACCCATAAGTCCCGCGGAAATTCCAGAATACTAATGCGTGGGTTTACAAAATCAATCCTGATATAGCGAATTACATCAGCTAACCCATATAAATAGGTTTGTGCGCGCGTATCGGATCCGATAGTAAGTACCGTCATTGATTTGGGGCCGTTACAAAGGGCAGGCTGATCTGTCCCTCTAACTGAGAGATATTTATTATCTGGGCTAAATATCAAGTCTTGGGTTAATGAGAGGGAATTCGTTATGTTTATTTTGGGTTGATTCGATTGTCTGGTTGGAATTTGGCTCGGTATACTTAATACCGGGCCCAATGGATTATGCCAGTGTGCCGATAAAAAATTCAAGCCGATATCTGTCCAAAGGCCAATAGCAATAAATATTAGTGTTACAAGGGAAATTTTTTCAAAACGCGACATTCTTTATTAATTTAGGCCTGGAGGAATACTGGTTGGTGCTGGGGCCAGGAAATAGACCGTATGCATACCAGACCAGGATTGATAATCGTCATCGCTATAACCAAGGTCAATCCAGAGTCTTCCATCTGGAAAACCACCACCCACGTCGCCAATTACACCAATGCCGTATCCGGGTATATATACTTGGGAACCAGCTAATAAGTTAAAAAAGGAGGGTATTAGTGCTACAACTCCATGTTTTACCTGTAAACCGCTCGCTGTTCCGAACGAACATTTGGATGTCCCTGACCGGCAAGGTGAGTAAGATGTCGTATACATTTGGACTGCGCGCCAATATTGAAATTGTCCATCTGGAGTATCAATGGTTTTGACTTCGTTTTGAGAACTAATTCGAATAATACTATTTTTTGGTTGTCGAACAACAACACTGGATTCCGTAATCTTCGAAACCTCTTTATCATTTTCGAACCGAGTACGAATTCGTAGAACCTTCAATCCATTTTCGCCAACTTGTAAGACTTCTTGTTGACCGGCTGGTTGGTTCGTAGAATATTCATATTGTGTAGATGCTGGTAAGATATTCTCTGATAAAGAAACGGTTTCTTTGATATGAATAATATTTAGATGCCCGTCAGGTGGAATATCCTCAGAATCAGAGGGTGAGCTTTTATCTAGACCTGATAAAGGAAAACCGGCTGATGTTAATGCTTGACCAACTGTCTTTTGTGATGATCGAAATGGAATCGTTTTACCATATAAAGAAAAAACAATATATTTCGATGGACGATAATTAACCGTTAAATCATTGTTTATTGGAGTATCCAAATTCGGGGAAATATAATCTGCCGAGAAAAATTGGATCCCTGTTTGGACAAGTGCTTGACCAACATTTGGCTCAGAAGAATCGAACTCGATTTGATTATCAGGCGTGATCAAAGTAATTTTATGCGATCGCCGAATTTTTAAAGTGTAATATCCGCCTGATGGAAGGGAGAAATCTGTTGGTAAATTTACTCCCTGAAATTGAATTTTGTCAGCGGGCAAGATGAAGATGCCCGCCTGGTTAAAGATGGATTCTGGTGTTGTCAAACTCGTTTCAAAACTGATTAATTTATCCCCGTCTAATATATTGACATGAATATTAATATCCTTGGATTGGCAAGTGCAAAGCAAAAATAACAAGATTAGCCCCAGTAATTTATTCACAATCTTTATTCTAACATAACAGGTTGAAATCATTTTCTAGTTAATTTGCCTGTTGAAGTCACCTGTTTTTTATTGCATCACTAAAGCTTTTAGCAAATTCCTTGGCGGTAAGTACCGGATTGTGACTTTCGCCGATTGCTTGGACACATGCCGAGCCAACAATTACCCCATCCGCAAGTTTGCCAACAATTCTCGCCTGTTCTGGTGTTCCTATTCCAAATCCAACGCAAACCGGAGTATTTGTATGATTACGAACTCTCTCAATTAGATCTTCAATTCCAACCGGTAATGTTTTCCTTGAGCCAGTTACACCGGTTACGCTGACTAGATAAATAAATCCTTTGGCTTTGCTTGTGATTACTTTCATGCGTTCGTCGGGTGTCGTTGGAGCTAGCATGCATATTTGAGGTAAATCTCCGAGCTTATCTGCCAGTTCGTCTGATTCTTCAGGAGGTAAATCTGGAATAATGAAACCATCTACCCCTGAGTTTCGAGAATCATTTACAAAATCATCCAATCCATAGGACAGGATGGGGTTGTAGTACCCCATCAAGATTAGTGGAATGGTTACCCCTCGTTTACGCAGTTCTGCTATTGCCTTTATAACCTTATGTAAAGTCACACCTTTTTCCAGCGCTGTTTGAGTAGCCTTTTGAATAATTGGTCCATCTGCGAGTGGATCGGAGAAGGAAAACCCAACTTCGATTAAGTCAGCACCGTTTTTTGATAATGTTTCAATAATATTGACAGATGTATCCAAGTCTGGGTAACCAATGGGATAATAGGGCATAAAAATTGGCTTACGAATAAATGCCTCGGAAATGCGTTTCATAGCTTATCTCCTAAAATACTGGTAACAGTATTTAAATCCTTGTCGCCGCGTCCAGAAAGATTTACTAAAATTAACTGATTTTTGCGCATTCCTGGAGCTCGCTTAATGGCTTCAGCCATTGCGTGAGATGATTCAAGCGCAGGAATAATTCCTTCAGTTTTGCATAAAAGTGAAAAGGCATCCAGGGCTTCTTGGTCTGTTGCTGAAGTGTAGAATGCGCGTTCGCGATCCCGTAATAATGCATGTTCTGGACCGATCGCGGCATAATCCAGGCCCGCTGAAACAGAGTGGGTTTCAGAAATTTGGCCATCCTCTGTCTGAAGCACGTAAGTTTTAGTTCCATGAATAACACCAATTCTGGCTTTTTCCGGATCCCCAAAACGAGCAGCGTGTTTTCCGGAGCTAATTCCCTCGCCGCCGGCCTCGACGCCTATTAGTTCTACCTGGTCATCATCAAGAAATCCACTGAAGATTCCAATCGCATTTGAACCTCCACCGACACAGGCAACAACTAAATCAGGTAATCGACCAACTTGGACTAATATTTGCTCTCGCGCCTCCCTGCCAATCATTGATTGGAAGGTTCTAACCATCGTTGGGTAAGGGTGTGGCCCCAGCGCTGATCCAAGCAAGTAATGAGTATCTTCTATGTTTGTCACCCAGTCGCGAATAGCTTCGTTTATAGCATCTTTTAGAGTTTGAGTACCTCCCAATACAGGGTGAACCTCCGCGCCAAGCAATTTCATCCTGAAAACATTTAATTCTTGTCTTTCAATATCAACGGCCCCCATATAAACAACGCATTTAAGACCGAGAAGCGCAGAAACAGTCGCTGTTGCAACACCGTGTTGTCCGGCACCAGTTTCGGCTACAACCCGGCTTTTACCCATTTGTTTTACCAGAAGAGCCTGACCTAATGCATTATTGATTTTATGGGCGCCGGTATGTGCCAGGTCTTCTCGTTTTAGATAAATTTGAGCTCCGCCCAGATGTTCTGAAAGGTGGCGAGCATACGAGAGAGGTGTAGGCCGCCCGACATAAGTTGACAAAAGATGATTAAATTCTTTTTGAAAAGCCGGGTCCTTCTGGGATGCAACAAAAGCAGTTTCTAATTCAATCAAGGCTGGAATTAAAGTTTCAGGAACATATTGACCGCCATAAGGTCCAAATTTTGAATTTAATAATGTCTTCATCGAATGTGCTCCAGTCTGTGTTGGGATATTTATTTCTCCGCAGCCCGATAATTTCATATTTTTGAATTTGAGTGAAACTAGAGTTGGGTTTAGTAGAAATATTCTGAGTGTGCTGAGTTGACTGCCTGTGTAAATGCCAGCATTTTTTTCCTGTCTTTTTTGCCAGGACTTTCTTCTATGCCTGATGCAGCATCCACTCCCCACGGATGCACCTGGGATATTGCTTCGGCGACATTTCCAGGGGTTAAACCTCCTGCGAGTAAAATGGGCGTTTTTTTTGCGATTTCTGCGGATTCTTTCCAGTTGGCAGATATTCCACTACCCCCGTATCCATCTTTAACGGCGGCATCCAATAATATTTTTGGGAATGTATTATTGACTCCACTGCAAAAAGTCGGTTTTAACCGACAAAGTTTTGGCTCAAAACTGA
>CAZLJB010000043.1:0-2156 GCA_964559195.1 uncultured Anaerolinea sp.
TGGGTGGCGCGATTGGCGCCTCACGCGCGGCCGTCGATGCAGGGTATATTCCCTACTCACACCAGGTTGGGCAAACCGGCAAGGTGGTCTCGCCCGATCTTTACATCGCCGCCGGCATTTCCGGCTCAATCCAGCACTTCGTCGGCATCCGCACCGCCAAACTGGTGGTTGCCATCAACAAAGATGCCGAAGCCCCCATTTTTTCAGTTTCACGCTTTGGAGTGGTCGGAGACCTGTTCACCTTCCTGCCACTGCTGACCGCAGCCTTCAAGAAAAAGCTGGGCAAGTAACAAAACAAACAAATTCTATCAACATGCCGGCCCTACCAGGCCGGCATGTTTTTTGTTTCGCCCAGCAGCAGGCTTAATAATTCTTATTTTTTTCTGATTCAAATATGCGATTTCCCATTTCCTCCGCGCGGAAGACAAAGGGGTTCAAAAGACGAAATCACCGCCCTGCAGATCATCTTTTCCGTGGCACGGGCCGCGCGGCTGAGGCAGTCGCTGCTCAAGTCCGCGTTTGAGGGCAGGTTAACGGATTGAAATGTTTATCGGCGGTTGATGCGGAGCCAAGCGATGTATAATGGTGATGTATAGCGTGGAGGCTGTCATGTCTGAATATATGGTTCGCAAACAATTCTACATTCACAAACGGCAGGATGCCCTACTCAAACGGCTGGCCAAACAGCGTGGCGTCAGCGAAGCCGAGATCATCCGCCAGGCGTTGGAACGTGAAGGTGAAGCGCCCACGCCGGTGTTGCGTGATAGCAAAAAGGCGCTGGATGAAATCATCGCCTATGTCCGCTCCTTGCGTGACCGCCCTGAATTTATGGCCGGTGAGCCTTATAAATTCAACCGGGAAGAGATTTACGAAGAACGCGAAAGCCGCTGGATCAAAGATGGCAAGGGAAACTGAACATGCCAACCATTTTGATGGATACCAATGTTCTGGTCTATACCTTTGATCCACATGATACCAAACGACAGGAACAAGCCATTGCCCTGTTGCTTGCGTTAGAAGAACAAAAAGCAGGTTGTTTAAGTGTCCAATGTCTGTCTGAGTTTGCCAATGTTATCCTTGCAAAGCGCCTGCTCCCACGGGATGAGGTTATTCCCAAGCTTGATCGTTGGCGAAGTGCTTTCCCAGTCTACAATTTGACACCGCAAATCATCCTTGAAGCCGTCCGCGGAGTATGTGACCATCAACTATCCTATTACGATGCCCAAATCTGGGCCTCTGCGCGGCTCAACCAAATTCCGATTGTTTTTAGCGAAGACTTCCCGGATGGGCAAACACTCGAAGGCGTGCAATTTGCCAATCCATTCGCCGAATCTTTTATTCTTGACCAATGGTTTTAATCTGACACCGTAAACCCGTGTCCACTCAATCTTCCACCATTGTCCAGCGCGTCTGGAACTACTGCAAAGCCCTTCGGGATGATGGCATCTCTTATGGCGATTAATTCCCACCCGGGTTGTTATTTTTGTGGCACTTGGTACAGGTGGCCGTCATCAAATTAACGGTATGGCAAGATCGACAACCAGCACCACCGTGATTGACACCCCTGCCACCATCACCACCATTTCTGGGCTCCGGGTGGGCAAGTGTAAATAAGGCTGGCACCCAGGTGGATGTGTTGTGGCAGGTTGAACAAGCCTGGCCCGGGAATACCCCGGCGTGGAAAGCCGGGTCAGCATGGCAGCCGGAACAAGCCTGGGTGGTGCCCTTGAAGACATTATTGACATGGCACTGGGCACAGGCCACGCTGGTGTGCGCGCCGGTCAGTTTGAAGGCCGAAAGATTATGATCAAAGGAGGCCGGCTGCCAGGCTGTGGTCGAGTGACAGGTGGAACAAACCTGGCCAAAGGCTCCGTTATGCTGATCCTTGTGACAGGCAACACAACTCGAAGGCGTGCCCTTGAAGACATTATTGACATGGCACTGGGCGCAGGTCACGCCGGTGTGCGCACCAGTCAGCTTGAAGGCCGAGATGTTATGGTCAAACGAAGCCGGTTTCCAGGCTGTGGTGGAGTGACAGGAAGAGCAAACCTGGCCAAAAGCCCCGTTATGCTGATCCTTGTGGCAGGAAATACAGGTCGATGGCGTGCCCTTGAAGACATTATTGACATGGCACTGGGCGCAGGTCACGCCGGTGT
>CAZLJB010000043.1:2256-12483 GCA_964559195.1 uncultured Anaerolinea sp.
ACGAAGCCGGTTTCCAGGCCGTGGTGGAGTGACAGGTGGAGCAAACCTGGCCAAAGGCCCCGTTATGCTGATCCTTGTGGCAGGAAATACAGGTCGATGGCGTACCCTTGAAGACATTATTGACATGGCACTGGGCACAGGTCACGCCGGTGTGCGCACCAGTCAGCTTGAAGGCCGAAATATTATGGTCGAACGAAGCCGGTTTCCAGGCCGTGGTGGAGTGACAGGTGGAGCAAACCTGGCCAAAAGCCCCGTTATGCTGATCGGTGTGGCAGGAGATACAGGCTGAAGGCGTACCCTTGAAGACATTATTGACATGGCACCTGGTGCAGACCGCGCTGACGTGCGCGCCGGTCAACTTGAAGGCCGAGATGTTATGGTCAAACGAAGCCGGTTTCCAGGCTGTGGTCGTATGGCAATTGGAACAAACCTGGCCAAAGGTCCCGTTATGCTGATCCTTATGGCAGGCGATACAGGCCGAAGGTGTGCCCTTGAAGACATTATTGACATGGCACTGCGCACAAGCCACGCTAACATGCACACCGGTCAGCTTAAAGGCCGAGCTGTTATGGTCAAACGAAGCCGGTTTCCAGGCCGAGGTGGAATGGCAGCTTCCGCAGCTCTGGCCCATGGAACCATTATGCTTGTCGTCGCTCCGATGGCAGGCGTAACAATTGGAAGGTGTACCCTTGAAAACATTATTGACATGGCACCTGGTGCAGACCGCGCTGACGTGCGCGCCGGTCAACTTGAAGGCCGAGATGTTATGGTCAAACGAAGCCGGTTTCCAGGCTGTGGTCGTATGGCAATTGGAACAAACCTGTCCAAAAGCCCCCTTATGCTGATCCGTATGGCAGGCGACACAGGTCGATGGCGTGCCCTTGAAGACATTATTGACGTGGCACTGAGCGCAAGCCACGCCGACGTGTACGCCAGTCAGCTTAAAGGCGGCCAGGTTGTGATCAAACGAAGCCGGTTTCCAGGCTGTGGTCGCATGGCATGTGGCGCAATTTTGTCCCAACGATCCATTGTGATGATCATCGTTTTGGTGGCAGGCAAAACAATTGGAAGGCGTGCCCTTGAAAACATTATTGACGTGGCATTTGGCACATGTCGCGCTGATATGCGCACCAGTCAGCTTGAAGGCAGCCAGGTTGTGATCAAACGAGGCCGGTTTCCAGGCCGTGGTGGCATGACAGACACCGCAGTTCTGGCCAAATTGGCCGTTATGTTTATCATCTTTTTGGTGACAGGCAAAGCATGTGGACGGTGTGCCCTTGAAAACATTGTTGGCATGACATTTTTCGCACTGCGTGGTGGTGTGCACCCCGGTCAGCTTGAAGGCAGCCAGGTTGTGATCAAAGCTGGCAGGAGTCCAGGCTGTGCTGGAGTGACAAACACCGCAGTTCTGGCCAAACTGGCCATTATGGTGGTCATCTTTTTGGTGACAGGCAAAACAAGTAGACGGTGTGCCCTTGAAGACATTATTAAGATGACACTTTTCACAGGCCACCGTGATATGCGCACCCACCAATTTGAAGGCCGAAAGGCTGTGATCAAATGTGGCGGGTTTCCAGGCCGAAGTAGCATGACAGGCGTCACACTGCTGCCCAAAGCTGCCATTGTGTTTATCATCTTTTTGGTGACAGGCAAAACAGTTTGTAGCCGTGCCTTTGAAAACATTATTGGCGTGGCATTTTTCACACAACACGCTGGCATGCGCACCAGTCAACTTGAAAATTGCCAGGTTGTGATCAAATGAGGCGGGTTTCCAGCCGGAGGTTTGATGACAAACACCGCAGTTCTGCCCCAATGATCCGTTATGCGTGTCATCTTTTTGATGACAGGCAACGCACTCGGAGGAGGTACCCTTGAAGACTTTGTCGATATGGCATTTCTCACAGACCACGTTAGTATGCGCACCGGTCAGCTTGAAATCCGCCAGGTTGTGGTCAAATTCGGCGGGCTGCCAGCCGCTGGGCTTGTGACAGGCTCCGCAGTCATTGCTAAACTTGCCGGCATGAATATCGTCCTTGAGATGGCAGACCCCACATTCCACATTTTGGGCTTTGAAATCCGCCGCCACCAGCTCGTTGTAGTGGCATTTCTCGCAAACCAGTCCCTGGTGTTTGCCTTCCAGCTTGAAAGGCGCCCGGCTATGATCAAATTTTTTGCTGATCGTTTCAATACCATCATGGCAGCCCACACAGTTGTTCCCATAATCCAGGGTGTGGGAATCCATAAACGTGCTGTCCACCTGCTGGTGACAGGTCTGGCAAACAGCCTGATCAAATGAGGTTATATCCGTCCCGTGACAATCGACACAGGTAAAAGCCAGTCCATCACTGCGCTGGCGGTGTGAGTTGAGCGAATAGCCGGTGGCGCCGTGCGGGAACCTGCCCATGGTCATATCGGTCAGGTTGGCCCCCGAACCGCGGTGTTCGGTATGGCAATCACGACAGATGAAGGCACGATTTTCCATCAGTTTCCCATGTAGGGAAGCCGGATCAGCCAGTTGATCGGTAATTTCGGTATGGCAGACTTTACAGCGGTCGTCCATCGTATCTGCAGCCCAGGGTGCGGGATGGCAGCTGGCGCAATTACTGCCGATATCAGCATGCGAACTGACCCCGCCCACCGGGTTCCCGGCCCGGGCGCTCAGGGCACCGGCATTGAACATCTCGCTGCCGTTAAAAAAAGCATAAACAACAATAAAAACCAGGGTGATAATTGTCGCAATATTGGCAATAGGCGATAAACAACCGAGTCGGTTATTTTTCATCAATGCTCACCATGATCAACTAATGCTAAAACCATTAATCGTCACCGCCACCACCACCGCCATCGCCACTACCCGGGTTCCCATCATGACATTTTGTGCAGGTGGCTGTCATTAAGTTAACCGTGTGACAATCGCGGCAGGTAGCTCCACCATGCCGGATACCCGTTCCACCTTCACCACCATTTATGGGTTCAGGATGGGCAAGGTTAAATTGCGCAGGTGACCAGCTTAAAGAGGTATGACAGGTTGAGCAAGCCTGGCCCCGGAACAAGCCGGCGTGGAAAGCCGGGTCAGCATGGCAGCCGGAACAAGCCTGGGCCGTACCCTTGAAGACATTATTAATATGGCATTTTTCACAGGCTACAGTGATGTGTGCGCCAGTTAGCTTGAAGGCTGAAAGATTATGATCAAATGTAGCGGGTTTCCAGGCTGATGTTTTGTGACAGAGGCTGCAATCCTGCCCAAATTTGCCGGAATGCGTATCATCTTTTTGGTGACAGGCAAAACATGCGGCAGATGTGCCTTTATAGATATTGTTAATGTGACATTTTTCACAGGTCACTCTGGCATGTGCGCCATCCAACTTAAAAGATGAACGCATATGATCAAAAGTGGATGGTTTCCAACCAGACGAGTTATGACAAGTGCTGCATTCCTTGCCAAAACTGCCCTTATGGGTATCGTCTTTCAGGTGGCAGGCGCTGCAAGCAGTAGACGCAGTTTTAAAATCAGTTTTTGTGTGTGCATTAACATGGCATTTTTCACATGCCACACCCGCATGTTTGCCATCCAGCTTGAAAATCGCCTGGCTGTGATCAAAATTCTTACTAATGGTTTCACGACCGTCATGACACCCACGACAATCCGTTCCATAAGACTGAGTATGAACGGCCAGGAAAGCGCTGTCAATTTGCTTATGGCAAGTACTGCAAATCGCCTGATCAAAACGGGTAACATCGACTGTGTGGCAATCAATACAGGCAAAAGCCCGGCCATCGCTGCGTTTCCGATGGGAAGCCAGTGAATAACCAGTCGAAACATGCGGAAAACCACTTGCCGTCATATTGGTGAGAGGTGCTTCCGGACCATGGTGCTCATCGTGGCAGTCACGGCACTTCAATAAATTACTTTTCATCATCAGGCCATGCACCGAAGTTGGGTTGGCCAGTTGGCTGACAATATCGACATGGCAGGTCTTGCAGAGATCATCCATTTTCTCAGCAGCCCAGGGTGCCGGGTGGCAGCTGGCGCAATTATTACCAGTGGCAGCATGTGAAGTAACCCCGCCAATACTCTCCCCGCTATGCGCATTCAAACCCCCGGCGTTAAACAATCCTGCACCAGTAAAAAATGAGAACCCTGCGATGACCACGCTGGTGATCAGTGTAGCGAGAATTGCAGTTGGTGAGAGACAGCCGAGCCGGGTTAGATTCATACTTCATCCTGAAGTGTTGGGCTGCAGCGCGGTGTTCAGTTCACACGCTGCGCGGGTGGTACGGTTGGTTCCAGGTAAACCCTATTTTAGAAAGGTGGAGTAATATAAGGCGCCACCGATATGGACAAATGCTGCCGTGAACAATGCCATACCAATCGGAATGTGCACCATGTGCCAGAGAGCCATCAGGCGGCGGGCATTGGCAATAGCAGCAGCCTGCACCTCTCCCAGGGGCGTGTCCATTTCAATTCCATCCGATGTGCGGGGAATACGCGTATAAATATATCGTCCAATAAACCCGCTGATCACCACGATCGCGGTCATCAAGGTCACCACCCCGGCCAGGCCATTGAATTTCCAGGATGTATGCAGAAAAACCATGAAAGGCCCCACCAACCCCGTAAAAATGTGAAATTGAAGCCATTCCGACATCTTGCCCCAACGCACAGTCCGCGATCTTTTGCGCAGGCTGTAAAGTGTCTCGGTCATGATCATGAGCAAAAAGCCCAAAATACCGAGTGTGTGACCAAATAATTCGCCGGCAGCGGGAACTGCCCCTGTCAGGTACAGGACGTATCCATAAAAACCGGCAATCAAGTAAGATGCAATTACAGCAGCCCAAAGTTCTTTATAACCGCTCAGCATGGTTTCTGCTCCTCAAAACAAAATGTCAAACTTCAGACCTGCAGACAAAACAAACAATCTGCACAACCTGAACGATCAGTTACGGCTGGCATGAATCTCCGCCCAAAAATTGGCAATGATATCTGCAATGGGTGCATTGGTTGTGATTAATTGTGCTCTGATGGGCGAGATATTAACCTGATCACGAATGATGGCCTGCAAAGCCATGGAAAGCTTCTGGTCACCCATCAGGATGGCCCCGACGATGGTTTTATCCGCCACCATCAAGCGCAGGTGATTAACGTCAAACCCGCTCTGGGCAATAATGGCATCCGGCATATCGCGCCAGGTTTCACTATCACCTCGCGCAATTGTATACGGTTCACCATCCAATCCTGAACCCACCATGCCGATGATGGTGGTGGTCAGCCCGGCCAGCCGGGTTACGTTGAACGCAATCGACTTGAGATATGCCCTGACGTGCCCGGCCATATTCATCCCGGCCGCCCAGCCCTGCTCCCGCGCTGGTGACCAAAGACTATCCAACACCGAGCGTCCTAAAACCGGGTCAAAAACCTGGGCCACATCTCCAGCCGAAAAAATATCAGGAAAATTGGTGCGCAAGTGTTCATCCACCAGGATACCCCGCTCACAATTAATACCCACATCTCTGGCCAGAGTTAAGCGTGGTTTCACCCCAATTCCATACGCGACCAGGTCACAGGGCAGCACCTGCCCGCTGGCCAGGCGAATGCCCGCCACCCGGCCGCGCTTTTCCAGGATCTCGGCCAGCTCGGACTGCGGGTGCATGATAACCCCTTCCTCCTTAAGCCGGTCTTCAACAATCTTGGATTCAACATCATCCAACACATTGCTCCAATAACGCGCTGTGCGGATGAGCAGGTGAACCTTAACCTTTCGAGCGGCAAACCCTTCTGCCAGTTCCAGGGCCGTAATACCTCCACCCACCACCACAGCTGTGCGACCACGTTTGGCCAGGCCAACAATCCGGCGCGCATCTTCCATGTGGTCCAGTTTGACCACACCTTCCAGGTTTGCGCCAGGTACGCTCAGGCGGATGGCGGCCGACCCAACCGCCAGGAGCAAACGGTCGTAAGACATTCGGTTGCCATCACTCAGTTCCACCTGGTGCAGTTGGGGATGGATTCGAACCACAGTCCCGCGCAGAAAGCGTGCATTCAAATTCTTAAGATCCTGGGGCAGGTATGGATACAACAGGCTTTCTTCCACTTCTCCCGTCAGAAAATAGGCCAACCCGGGGCGCGAATAAAAACCGTGCGGATCATCCCCAATGAAGGTAATTGTGCCGGTTTTATCCACACTGCGAATCCCTTCCGCCGCGCTGATCCCGGCCACGCCCATCCCAATTATGACATAATTGGTCATTTCAGGCCTCTGTGAACAGATTGGTTCGTTCAAAACGCAAGACACCACGCGGGCAGCGCGCAACACACTCGCCGCAAATCAGGCACTGGCTGTTATGAATCGGCTTTCCTCGCCAGGCATGCCGGCGCACATCAATACTGATCGGACAGTTATACGAACAAATACCACACTGCACACAACGCGAAGCATCCGGAACCACAAACCCGGCTGCCAGGGCCTCGTGCCGGCTGGAATCTTTTTGAAACAAATTTTTAAACATAATTCCTCTATCAAAGATAGTCGCAGAAAAAACAAAACAGTTACGAAACTGAATTCATTATAGAGCCCGACGCCCCGGTTGTGACCTGACGTTTATCACTGACTCCCTTACAAATTTGATATTAAATATCAAATTTATCACTTGCCTGGTCGTTTCACCAAACCGACTTTCTTTAACACGGTCGCAAAACGGGATGACAGATGGATGGCTGGCGATGAAAGCCGCACAATCTCCCGGGCGCCCCGAATCACACTGCGCAAGCCATCCGCATCAGAAAATTCATCCAGTAGTAAAGTTGCGCGGCCCACTTCACGCGCAGTATGCGCATCCGAACCCACCGTACCGGGTAGATCATGCAAGCTGGCAAATTCCCGGGCAGCGAGATTGGGTCCCATCTCCATGCAGCGCGAATTAAAGGTTTCAATTGCATCTACCAGCGGCACAATTTCGAGCAGGTCAGACAATTCCCAATGACCGCCCCGAAAAAGGTCAAAAGGATGTGAAACGCTGATAAACGCGCCTTGCGCCCTCAGACGACGGATGGCATCCCTGGGCTCAAGCCCGGCAGGCAGTTCCTCTTTCACAAAGGCAGCCAACAGCTCGCCACGCGTGGTCATGATCTCCTCACCCACAATAACCAATTCCGGGGCCAGCCTCTGAGCCTCCAGGGCGCCGCCAGTGGAATTATGATCTGTCACAATTAGCCGGTCCAGGCCCTGACGGCGAGCTGCGGCCACCAGCGCCTGTGGTTTTAACAGGCTGTCTTTTGAATAAATGCAGTGACAATGAAATTCAATGCGTAAGTTTCTCATGCAAACTTGATTATACCTCGTGCATAAACCAGGGCGCTTCATTCACATTGCTTTCCATTTTTTCCATTTTTGATATAGAATCAAATCAATGGAAGAAGAAATCAGCATTTTCAATAAGCCCCTCTTTAAAAAAGTAATCAGGGTCGGGATTTTCCTGTTTGCTTATGTGGCCATCGGGCTTGTCATGCACTACGTTGACCCGCAGCCCGACCACTCAAGCGAGGTGATTACCGATCTGGTTATCTTCATGATCGGTATGATCTGGTGGCTGGTGTTTTTCGCCCAGTTTGTTCTGCCGGTAAACCGGATCCATGACCGCCTGAGAGTAGTGGAACGGCTTGTCTCTTACTTGATGGGAGGCCATGGCCCGGCTATTTTCATTGAAAATGGCTTCACACATGCCAGCGATGGAGAAAATAAGAAAAAAGGCCCCGGAGTCGTCTGGTTGGACAGCGCCAGCGCGGCGGTTCTGCGTACCACGAGTCGCTTCACCCGCACCATTGGCCCCGGCGTCCACTTTACTCGGCATGACGAATATATCGCTGCAACCGCCGACCTGCACACCCTTTCGCAAAGCGTTGGCCCAAACGATGCAGACGAACCCTTTAAAAACTTTGACAATGAACCAGAATTCAAGTCGCTTAAAGAACAACTAAAAATTACCAAGAGCACCCAGGAACGCAGCGCAGTTGAGGCTTTGCTGAAAGAATGGAATGACAAAATCAAGGCCACCAGGGAGCGCGCTGACTCCACCCGCGCCATGACCCGGGATGGCATCCCTGTTTCGGCTTCAATTTCGGTGAATTTCCGCATTAAATCAACCCCTGGCGAAGGGAATACACGCTTTGGGTTTAATCCCAAGAGTACAGAAGCTTCCATCCGCGATAGCATGATTCGCGAAGTGAACCTGGACCATCCGGTCTGGAATACCCTGCCCGCCAGGATGGCAGTCGATATCTGGCGTGAGTACCTGGGAAAATTTCGCCTGATCGAATTGTTTGAAACAAATGAGAACCACCCGGATACCATCATCCAATTCATTAATGACATGATCAAGAAGCGCCTGACCCGGCCGCAAGTCGAAATCCTGGATGAATTTGGGCAGGTTGTGCTCGAGAAAAAAGAACGCGAACAGGAATACCTGCGCCTGCTCCGAGAAAAGAACACGGATGCAGCCGAAAACCTGCTCAAAAAAGCGGAGAGCCTGGAATTCATCAAACTTTCTGAAATGGGCCTGGAAATAAAAGGCATCACCATCAAGAAATTGTACTTTACACCAGAAATTGAAGAGCAACTGATCAGCCAGTGGACAACCCGCTGGTTGAAAAATGCCCTGAAAGAACGCGAACAGGTCGAATTGGACCGCAAGCTTTCCGAAGCAACCGGTCAGCAGGAAGGTCTGAAGGACTTTGCGCTAAATGCCAGCCGCGAAATAGCCCAGCAGACCTCGCTTAACCCGTCCCATGCGCTTGAAATGTTGGTACATGCCTCTTTCCGAAGCATCCAGAAAAACCCTGGTTTGATGAAACGCCAGAATAACCAGATGCGTGATTTGTTTGAAATATACAGCTGGCTCAGAAACTTGCGAGGGCCATCAGAATGAACCACCAGCCAGGCTCTCGCCCCACACTCTCCGGCCAGCCCGCTCTCAACCGCGTCGTCAACCGCGTCGTCAGGACGGTCTTGAATGCCATCGACAGGTTAATCAACCAGCTCTTTGCCTTCAATCACCAGTCAGCTCTGCTGCGCTCGATGGTCATTGGAACCGGTTTCATCCTGCTCTGGCTCTTATTTTCGTTTACAGCCCTGCCTGCAGCCGAATATCCAAAAATGGTCAATGCCTGGGCAGCCGTCTTCGCCACTGAAAGTTCGCAAAACATCCTGATTGCGACAGGCATCCTCATTTACAAAATATTTCTTAATATGACCGTGGTTCGCCACCTGCTGGCACTCTATGTGCCTTTCTGGCTGATGCAGCATGTAGCTTCGATTTACCTGGCGGATATCTTCGAAAAGGAAGAAGAAATTGCCCACACCTTCATCAGGCAGGCTGCCTTTGGTGAATCCTACAATACAATTCACATCCGGCATGGCAAAGTGATCGAAGAAGATCTGAAATCTCCCATGATCCAGATCGGCGGACCGGGTTACGTGGTGGTGGAATTGGATAGTGCGGTGGTCTTTGAAAAACCAGATGGTACAGCACATGTCATCCGCCCCATTTCAAAAGAAACCAGTACCAATAGTATTGCATCCAGCGCCTCAACCAACGAACAATACAGCAATACAATCATCCATGGCTTCGAACGCATCCGCCAGGGTGTTGATCTGCGGGATGTCATCCAGAAACAGGAAATCACGGCCCGCTCGCGGGATGGCATTCCGGTCAGCGCCAAGGATATTCAATATTCTTACAGCATTTACCGCGGGGCCAACCCGGTCAAGTCACCCCAAACCCCCTATCCTTTTGATGAAGATGCCGTCCTGAACCTGGTTTATGGTGGCATCCAGCCAGTCAAGCAGGGTGAACCCGCCAGGCGCGCACAGGATTGGCTGGAACCACTGCCATCAAAAATAGTTGGACAGATCGGTGGCGAAATGAGCACTTTCATTAACAAGCGCGGCCTGAGCGATTTTCTGGCAAACACCGGCAAGCCTGAAGATGCCAGCCTGGAAGAACGTATAAAAGATACCAGCGAACGCATGCGAGGCATTTCCGGTCTGGACGAAAACGAACCCGCCGCCAGCCATGCACACGATCCTGACCAGGCCAATCCGGCTGAGCCTGCCAGCACCCCTGAACCCACCAGCCCGGCCCTGGAGTTTGTGTCGCGCTCCGTGTTGACCAGGATGATCACAGAAGATCGGAAGAGCGTCGTGTAGGGAAAGAGTGTTCAGAGCCGTGTAG
>CAZLJB010000044.1:0-7907 GCA_964559195.1 uncultured Anaerolinea sp.
AAGAGAAACCAGCACCTGTAAACTTGCCAGATGCTGGTTTCTCTTGCTTGCTAAGGGTTGAAGTGGGTACCCTTATGACACCCGACGATTGTGACGGAACCTTTAAATCAGATCTGTTTTTATTTTCCAGCTACCCGTGATAACTGGGTAGGCCTGCATGTATTCTTCATGCTCTCCAAATAACTTTATAAATAAACCCATAATGCCACCCCTCATTCCGATGCCACCCTGGGAAGCATGGCAGGCGCTTGCAGCGGCTTTGATTGGCTGAACCTGGCTGATATCAATCCTGGCATGCGTTGGAAAATCGACTTCTGCAATTGATTTCATGTCAATGTCACCGTTACGGCCAAATTTCCGCGGATTTTGTCCAAACAAAGGCATTATCTTGACCGCAAGCTTCAAAAACCCGCGGGGAAAGGTGTGGAAAAAAAGTTTTTTTGGCTGGAAGGCTGGGCCAGATTCCGGGTGAAAAGCCGGGTCAGAGGCCTTTTCAAATGCCATCACGGTTGCGTTGTGAATGTGGATGTGGTCCGGGTGGCGGTAGCCTCCAATTGGATCGAAAGTTAATACAATATCGGGTTTGATTTCTCGAATATAGCGGACTACTTTTCCAGCGACTTCATCCACGGAATGGGCAACCTGAGCATCCGGATGCTGGTTATCTGGGGAACCCGGCATACCTGAATCGCGGTAATCCAGGAAGAAGACGTTTTTTAAACCCAGGTGATTGGCAGCACAGCGTAGTTCGCTTTCACGAAGTTCAGCAATGGATGAGAAGCCTTGCATATGTTCTGCTGCCACATCCCCCACCTCGCCGCGCGTGGCACAAACCAGGTAAACATCACAGCCTTTGCTCGCATAGAGCGCAAGGGTGCCTCCCATCCCAAACGATTCGTCATCGGGATGAGCCAGTACGGAAAGTATGATCGGTTGTTCCACAGTGACTCCTGAATTGGATAAGATTTATCTTGAATATTGTAACATATAGCAGCATTTCTACAAAAATATTTAATCAACGAAAGCATGAAAGTTCTTAAAATTTGGATTGAACCTTTTGGTATTTTGATTAGCCACAAAACTCTCTATTTTGCCACTATGGTGAGCGCAAATCGAGATTTGGGTCGGTGTGGGGGATTGATTCGCCTGAGTGCGGTTTATTTTTCTGGAGATTTTATAAATCAGCCTAAAATTCTTGTTTTTCGGTGGTGATATTCCCTCACTCCGACCTTTTATCCCCAATCGTTAAAAGAAAACAGGAAGTGATAGTTACCAGTATGCAAAATGTCATGGCGTGACCCTGAGTGTCAGGACATTACAGTAATTATTAATTGTGTTAAAAAGCGTGGTTTTTAGAAATTTGGTACGTGAAGTAAATGCCAAGTTTTGGTTAGCCTCCGTAAGGGGCGGCGGAGCGTTCTATCTTTCGCATGGTGCTCTCCAAAGGAATCCTCATATCGACAATTACACCGGGCCCATCAATTCTATTGCGCAGATTGATAGTGCCACCAGCTTTCCAGACCAGGGTGGCAACCATGGGGAAACCCAGCCCGAGGCCAGGGATTTCTCCGGTAAAATCTTTCTCTCCCTGGAAGTATGGCAGCCATGCCCATTGCAATTGTTCAACCGAAAGGTTAACGCCATTATCGGAAATACGTATTTGGATGAAGTCCGACTCGGTCTGCCCGATGGAAACTTCAATTTGCGGTTTGTGCTGGGGATGGAATTTTCTAGCGTTTTCAAAGAGTTCGTGCAAAACTATTTCCAGCGCATCGGCGGTCATGGCGATTTTTAGTGGAAACAAGCTTTCAGGTAAAGAAAATACAATGTCAGTAAGCTTTAAGGATATATAAATGGACTTTATCATATCCGGGATTGCTTTTAATTCAACTGCTGTACCAAGGTTGAGAGCCAACGGTGCGTCGATATAAGAAAGGATGGTGCGTACTTCTTCTGCCAACCGGTCCGTGCCTTTTATGGCAGATGTCAGCATAGTCTTAATCTCATCGGCAGAAAGTACTTCCAGTTGATTCTTGATGATGTTCATACTCATCATTAACATTGACATGGGTGTTCTCAGCTTGTGAGCCACGACAGTGTGGAAACGGCGCATGTCCTGGTATATGGACATACGCTCCGTCACATCCCGAAGACGAACCAATCGCTGGTATTCAACGTCTACCGGAGGTTCAAGTGCTTCCAATACGACCCAAACTGCCCTTGCCGTTGGGCTTTCTGGCTGGATTAGAAAGCAAGGGGCTGGATCTTCCAGCCAGCTATTCCATGCTTCGGAAGGCTTGGGTACATATTGTCTTTCAACCACGTTAACGAAGGGAAGGCCGAAGAAATTCTGCGGCATGTTTAGCAGGTGGATGGCCCGGTCATTGGCATAATGGATGGCGCCGGAACGATCCAGCATCAGGTAGCCCTCATGAGCGTGTTCGACCATCCACGAAAAACGTGTCAGATCTGCCAGCAGGTAACGTTCTCGGTTGAAGCGACTCAGGCTGCGCATGCGGGCTAAAATTTGTAAACCATCCAGAGGTTTGTCAAGAAAATCGTCAACCCCAGAGCTTAATCCAACTGCGCGTACATCCCCTTCTTCGCGTTCAACCAGCATAATAATTGGGGTTCCATCCAATAAGTGATTTGAGCGGAGCCGGCGAGATGTTTCAAAGCTATTGGTCGCTGGATTGTGATCCACAAGGATAATTGAAGGTAGGGTTTCAATGGCTTTTTCCTCACCTTTTTCACCGGATGTTGCAAAATCCAACATAAACCCGGTTCCACCCAGAATTTCTACAAAAGAATCGCGGGTGGATTTATTAGACGATATCAGTAGAATTGGGATATTCAGTTTGGTCATCGTGATTATTCAGCTATTACGGAATAAAAGATTAAGGTGATTGGTTGAGAAAAAAATGGACAATATTAGTTCTGTTTTTTGCAGACCGATTCCCAAGAAAATTTAAAGGCTTGAAAGTGGATGCTCTTTTTTTGAGTCTGATAATCAAGAAGATGAGTGAATAAACCGGGTGATCAAAAATGGATGCTGATCTGAAAGGATTATTAATATCCAGAATTTATTGTACCTCGATGAGATTGGATTTGCAGGGTCGATATTGTAATAATTATTAAAATGGCAAATATCGGTGGTCAATCTGCCTTAAAAACAGGTTGGGCCTTGACCTATGTGTTTGGACGAGACGATAATTATTGGTACCGAATGGAACAACAATTTGGACGTTGCAATCTGGTTCAAACGGTCATCAAAGACCCTGAAAAATTGCCAAAGCACTTATTGGCCGATGAAAAAATTACTTGGCTCAATGGTGAAGAAGTAGTTGTGGCCACAACTTTCGGTGATGACTGCATTTTAGGCGTTTTAGTTGCCTTGGGGGTAGACACCGCGAACCTCACTGATGCCTATCAGCATTCCAAAGATGAAGCCCAAGCAATGAACCCTGATTATGTACCAGAAACAGTCAATACGGATGGTTGGGGCGCTACGCAGAAAGCCTGGTTGAGCCTATTTCCCACAATTATCATCATAGAATGTATGTTTAATGCGAACTTGTCAAAGCATGTTTTTTTTGGCAATGTTAGACAATCAGGATACGCCTGAATTACGATATGTAATCAGAATTTCCTGTTTAAGTTTTAATATTGGAGTTTAATATTTTGGAGTATTGACAAATATTCGTCCTCTGAATAAACTTGGCCCCATTGTCATTCCGTGAAGTTGTCTAGTCCAGTTGCTCCGCAGGAGAAAACCAATGCCGCAAATAGATCAAGGACTCCTGGTGATGGAGGATGGCTCGTTTTATATTGGGCAATCTTTTGGCGCACAGGCCGATAGGGTGTTTGAACTGGTCTTTAATACAAGCATGACCGGTTACCAAGAAATATTGTCAGATCCTTCTTATCGCGGCCAGGGCGTATTGTTTACCTTGCCACATATTGGAAATGTGGGGATTAATAAGCAGGATGGCGAGTCTGATATCCCACAAATTTCAGCGGTAATTACCCGTTCATTGAGTCCGGTTGTTTCCAACTGGCGTTCCAACCAGGATCTTGCCGGTTGGTTAAGTGAATTTGGGATACCGGGCATAGCCGGGATCGATACGCGTGCCATCACCCGAAAATTACGCGAGGGTGGGACTATGAAGGCCGCAATTTCCAGCATTGGGACACCGGTTGACATTTTGCTTAAGATGGCGCGTGATTGGCCGGGTTTGGATGGGCGCGACATGGTGAAAGAAGTGACCTGTCAACAGTCCTACCAATGGGCTGGGGATGCCGGGGATGAGTGGGTTCAAAATCAGGGTTATGACTCAGGTGGTTTTTGTGGAGTTTCAAGTCCGGGCACCCCACCAAACTCCGGGCGGATATTCAATGTGGTTTTGATTGATTATGGAGCGAAGCACAACATATTACGTCATTTGGCGGCCCTGGGTGCAGTCGTGACTGTTGTGCCTGCGGATACCTCTGCTGACACGATATTGGGCATGAAGCCAGAAGGTGTAATGCTTTCCAATGGGCCAGGTGATCCGGCAGGGCTGCCATATGCGATTGAGACGGTTAGTACTCTTATTTCTGATCGGATGCCGATTTTTGGAATATGCCTGGGACACCAATTGATCGGATTGGCGTTGGGTGGAAAAACTTCCCGGCTAAAATTTGGTCATCATGGCGGCAATCACCCCGTTCAGGAAATAAAAACTCGCAAAGTCTTCATTACTGCACAGAATCATAATTACATGGTTTTGCCTGAATCGCTCAATCCAGAAGAAGTGGAAGTGACACATCTTTCGCTAAATGATGGTTCACTGGAGGGTATGCGGATGATGCATAAACCGGTTTACAGCGTCCAATTTCACCCAGAATCTGCGCCTGGTCCACACGATGCACATGAACTCTTTAGACCGTTTTTTGCGCTGATCGAAAAAGAAAAAAAGTTGGTCCAGGATGACAGCCATGCAAAATAAAATGACCATATTAATCCCTGGTTCAGGCCCCATCATTATAGGGCAGGCTGCTGAATTTGATTACTCAGGTACCCAGGCTGTTAAAGCATTACGTAAACTCGGGCATCGCATTGTACTGGTTAATAGCAATCCAGCTACGATCATGACGGATCCTGAAATTGCGGATGCGACCTATATCGAACCGTTGACAGTGGATGCCCTTGAAGCAATTATTGCCCAGGAAAGACCCGATGTGCTGCTGCCTACTGTGGGTGGGCAAACCGGTTTGAACCTGGCCGTTCAGCTTTCAGAAAATGGAATTCTGGACAAGTACGGTGTCAAACTGATAGGAGCTACACTGAAATCGATCAAAACGGCTGAAGATCGCCTGCTTTTTCGAGATGCAATGCGCGCGCATGGCTTGCCGCTGGCGGATGGCGGCCCAGCATATAACCTGCAGGAGGCTGAGTCGCTTTCTGTTCGAACAGGCTTCCCGTTGTTGGTGAGAGCCTCCTTTGCGATGGGTGGCTCGGGAGCCTCCTGGGTTTATAATGCAGAAGGTTTGGCTGAAGCTGTTCGTAAGGCAATTGCTGCCTCACCAATCCACCAGGCCTGGTTGGAAGAGTCCGTTATGGGTTGGAAAGAATACGAACTAGAGGTTATGCGTGATTCAGCCAATAACTTTGTAGTGATTTGTTCAATTGAAAACCTGGATGCGATGGGCATCCATACCGGGGACAGCATTACGGTTGCGCCGGCCCAAACTTTAACGGACCGGGAATATCAAAGGATGCGGGACCTGGCCCGCCGGGTTATGTCAGCAGTTGGTGTAGAAACAGGTGGCGCAAATGTTCAATTTTCAATTAATCCGCTGGATGGCCGGATAATAATCATTGAGATGAACCCTCGAGTCAGCCGGTCCTCGGCGCTTGCCAGCAAGGCGACCGGGTTTCCAATTGCCAAAATTGCAGCGCTGGTTGCAATTGGTTATACTCTGGATCAGATCATGAATGATATAACCGGTGTTACCCAGGCTGCTTTTGAGCCGTCACTTGATTATGTCGTGGTCAAGATCCCGCGCTGGACCTTTGAGAAATTTCCTGGTGTTGACTCGGTGCTCGGACCTCAGATGAAATCTGTTGGCGAAGTTCTGGCAATTGGACGTACATTTCCTGAGGCATTGCAAAAGGCAGTTCAGTCCCTGGAAATTGGTGTGGATGCTCTGGACGGCTCGGGTCCGTCCCAAAAGGCAGTCAACCTGCCAACGCTGGATGAATTACGCATACCGACAGCTGATCGCTTATTTAAAATCTATCGGGCATTGGCTTCGGGAATGAATGTTATGGAAATTTCCGTCTGCACAGGTTATGATCCGTGGTTTCTGGCCCAATTGGAAGAGGTCGAAGCAGGCTGGCGTGATATTTTGAAGCTGAGTGATTGCTTGTACGACCCATCCCAGGCAAACCTGGTTGGGCAGACTTTACGTAAGGCCAAACAGCTTGGATTTGCTGATTCGACTCTGGCTCGATTGTTGTCTACGCCTGGTTTGCCACTTAAGTCGACCGCTATCAGGGAGTTACGCAAAGCACTAAATATTGATGTTTCCTTTTTACGTGTGGATACCTGTGCTGCGGAATTCAAATCCCAGACACCTTATTTGTATAGTTCATACGAGAGTGAAGATGAGGCCTGGCCGACGGATCGGGAAAAGATTTTAATCCTGGGTGGTGGTCCAAATCGGATAGGCCAGGGGATTGAATTTGATTATTGCTGTTGCCAGGCAGCTTATGCGCTTAGAGATTTAGGCTATGAGACGATCATGCTCAATTGCAATCCGGAAACTGTCTCGACGGATTATGACACAGCAGATCGGCTTTATTTTGAACCGCTTACGTTAGAACATGTTTTGAATGTTGTTGAGCGTGAAAAAGTGGCGGGTGTAATTGTCCAATTTGGAGGGCAAACTCCTCTCAATCTGGCGGCACAGCTGAAGGCGGCGGGTGTACAGATCATAGGGACATCCCCTGAATCGATTGCGCTGGCTGAGGACCGGCAGCAGTTTGCTGCCTTGCTTGCCAGACTGGATATTCCCCAACCTGAAAATGGAATTGCAACTTCCCTGGATGAAGCCAGTCAGATTGCAACAAGGATTGGATACCCAATCTTGGTGCGCCCATCATATGTATTAGGCGGGCGGGCCATGGCGATTGCAGGAAGTCCAGATGAATTGGCGGCAGTAGTGGCCGAAGCTTTTAAAGCAGCGGCAGGTCAGCCAATTCTGATCGATCGGTTTTTGGATGATTCGTTTGAAATGGATGTAGATGCGTTGGTGGATTCGACGCGTGTGGTAGTCGGCGCAGTGATGGAGCATGTGGAACAAGCTGGCATTCATTCTGGGGATTCTGCAAGTGTGCTGCCACCGTACAAGGTCAGTGCCTATCACCTGGGGATTGTGCGTGATTACACCGAGCAATTGGGCCGGGCTCTGGATGTCTGTGGCCTAATGAATGTCCAGTTTGCGCTTAAGGATGACATTGTTTACGTGTTGGAAGTCAACCCGCGCGCATCCCGCACAATCCCATTTGTCAGCAAAGCGACCGGGCTTTCGATGGCGCGTGTTGCAGCTCGCGTGATGGTTGGTCAGTCACTTGCCGAACAGGGGGTGATAAATGAACCGTTGCTGGATGGGTTTTTTGTAAAGGAAGCTGTCATGCCATTCAATAAACTTCCAGGGGCGGATCCGCGCCTCGGGCCGGAAATGCGTTCAACCGGGGAAGTCATGGGTATGGCTGATCACTTTGGGCATGCCTTTGCGAAGAGCCAGCTGGCAGCGGGCAGCGGCTTGCCATTGGAAGGCGGCGTATTGGTTTCTGTGAATGATTTTGATAAAGGTGGCGCCCTGAAAATTGCGCGGGACTTGATGCGCATGGGATTTAAAAT
>CAZLJB010000044.1:8007-12372 GCA_964559195.1 uncultured Anaerolinea sp.
GCCATGGCTGCTGTCAGCGGGATCAGAGCATTACGAGAAAAGAATTTGACCTATTCAAGTTTGCAATCACATTTTGCAAGGCAAAAAAGATAAAGACAGCTAAATCGATTGGCTGTACAAGGCAGATGATAAATTCAGGCCTGACGCCGGATCAGTTTATCCGCCAGATTCATCAGCGTATCGCCTGCTTCTCCTTGAGGATCCGCTTCACGCAGGTTATTGATTGCCATGTCAGTCATTTGTTTTGACAATTCATGTGTATAGGTGTAGGCGCCTTCGCTGGCCAAAAGTTTGGCAAGCTCTTCAACTTCTTCTGGTTTGATCGAACCCTTACTCCAACGTTCAGCGAATCTGCCATTTTTGCTTATGCCAACCAGGACAGGGATCGATTTTTTACCTTCAATCAGGTCACTGGCAGCTGATTTGCCGGTGATGGCCTCGTTACCCCAGATACCGAGGATATCATCCTGTACCTGGAAAGCCAGCCCAAGATAATGGCCAAAAGAACGATAGGCATCAATCCCGGCCTGGTCTGCACCGCCCAGAACAGCACCGAGTGCACAGCATCCTGAGAGCAGGGCAGCGGTCTTGCCACTGATCATTGGCCAATAGTCTTCCACGCCAAGATCATCCCGCTTTTCATACGATATATCCAGGAACTGACCCCTGGTCAAGTCCAGACAGGTGGTTTGCAAGATGCTGGAAACTTGAACCACAATTTCTGCTGAATAATTGTCAATTAGATCCAGAATGGCCAGATTTGCAAGCACAAACAGGCCATCGCCAGCATTGGTTGCCTGTGCCAATCCCCATTTGGTCCATAAAGTGGGGCGGCCGCGGCGTTTTTCGGAATTATCCTCGATGTCGTCATGTACCAAAGAAAAATTGTGGATTAGTTCAACTGCCGCCGCAGCAGGTAGAGCTTTTTCCCAGCCAGGTCCGGCTTGGTTTTCAGATTTGAAACCAGCTGCGGCAGTTGTTAGCAAAACCAGTAATGGACGGATGCGTTTTCCAGCTGCTTCCGGCCCTGCTCCTGCGCCCGTCCAACCCATGTGGTAGGTGAGCATTTCGTGGAAAATGAGGGTACGTGGCGCATTCAGCCGCGAAACCTGCTTTTGAAGTTCGGATTCTATGGCAGGAAGCAAAATGTTGAGTAATTCAGTCATTATTTCAGCCTCTCGTTGACAGGGTGGTTCGCTGGATTTTATCTTTCCGGATGGATGGATATGGATATTTTTTCCCGGGTTGAATTTCAACCAGGTTTTATAATTGATGGAGTTTTATCTTTTGAATGGTAGAAATATTGCCCACGCCAGCGGCAAACATGCTGACCTGGATCTGGCGCCGTGTAAGCTGCATAAGCGCGATGGCATTTTCGGTGGAGATTGTGGCAGCTTTTAGAAATTGACCCGCCATGCCACCAATTTGTGCACCAAGAGCCAGGCATTTGGCGATATCCAACCCATCTTTCAGCCCACCACTTGCGAAAATTGGCATGCCCGGGACAGATCTTTTTACATTTAATATCGAGTCGGCGGTTGGAATGCCCCAACCAACAAAGCCTGCTGCCAGATTGCGTAAGAATTCATCCGGAGCGCGGTGCATTTCCACTTGAGACCAACTGGTGCCACCCGCTCCGGCGACGTCAATGGCTGCCACTCCACATTCCGCCAGGCGTTGGGCTGTTTTTTCAGAAATGCCCCAGCCAACTTCCTTGGCTATAACAGGTACAGATAGTTTATTACAAATCACTTCAATTTTATGGCATAAACCCTTCCAGTTGGTATCACCACCCGCCTGGACAGCTTCTTGAAGTGGGTTTAAGTGCAGATATAAGGCATCAGCAGCGATCATATCTACTGCCCGCTGGCAATCGGCCAGACTATAGCCGTAGTTTAGTTGCACAGCGCCAATATTGGCAAATAGAAGAATGTCTGGCGCTATCTTTCGGACTTGAAATGAGTCGGCCTGTTCAGGATGTTCCAAGGCTGCCCGCTGACTGCCAACACCCATGGCGAGTCCACAATTTTGGGCAGCCTCTGCCAGCCGGAAATTAATAACCCCAGCATCCGTGGTTCCACCGGTCATGGAAGAAATGAGGATCGGAGCTTGTAATACTTTATTGAAAAGGGTCAGCGAAGTATCTACTTCATCTAGGTCAAGTTCAGGTAATGCTTCATGGACGAATTGAAATTTCTCCAACCCGGTTGTCAAAGCAGAGCGGACATCCTGCTCCAAATTGATTTTGATATGATCATCTTTTCGTTTGGTAATTGGCGCAACTTTTGCCATTGTACTGTGTTCCTGTGTATTGAATATTAGCATGGTGGTAAAATGACCCTTGCTAATTTAAAAAAACAGATTTACCTATTGGAGGATTATATGGCAGACACTTATAGTGAAATTAAGGCAATTGTCGTCGATCTGCTCGGCGCTGACGAAAGCAAGATCACGATGGACGCTCGTTTCCGCGAAGAGCTTGAGGCTGATTCGCTCGATCTTGTCGAACTGATCATGGCTTTTGAAGATAAATTCGGAGCAGAAATCTCAGATGATGATGCTCAGAAAATTACGACTGTTGGGGAAGCCGTACGATATATCGACAGCCATCGCTAAACCTGACTATCTTATTATACAGGATGGGCAGACCGTTGATCTGCTCCATCCTGTATTTAATTTCAAAGACGGGTCAAGATTATAAAATGTCAAGATTGGTTACCCAAATTTCCACAAAAATAGGATAACCTATGGAAAACCACCTGCAAGGTGGCACATTTGGCCGAAATCCCGGTGGAACGATTATCATTAGCCATGATTGAAGATTGTGATAAAAAAACCATTTTGGGGCGTTTTTCGGATGTGAATCGCCCGAAAAACGCCCCAAAAAAATTTCTGATAAAACTTATTTGAGAATTAGGTTTTTCAACCTGGATGGGGTGAAAACACTATGGGAAATTATTTTAACAAGGAAGGAATTTCTTCTGGATGCCGGGCAACTTTTACGCCGGCTTTCTGAAGCGCCTTAATCTTATCGTCAGCACTACCTGATCCGCCTTCGATGATTGCCCCGGCATGGCCCATACGTTTGCCGGCAGGAGCAGTTTGGCCAGCGATAAAGCCAACCACTGGTTTGGTCATTTTAGTGGCGATAAATTCTGCAGCTCTTTCTTCGTCCGAGCCGCCAATTTCACCGATCATGATGACTTTATCAGTATGAGGATCATCCTCAAACATTTGCAATACATCAATGTGATTGGTGCCGTTGACTGGATCTCCACCAATTCCGACCGTGGTGGAAGAACCCAGGCCAACCTGTTTTAGTGCGTAAAGCACTTCATAGGTCAGCGTGCCAGAACGGGAGACAATTCCGATGTTACCAGGGATGGCAATATCGCCAGGGATAATGCCGACTTTGGCTTCACCAGGGGTTAAGAGGCCAGGACAATTAGGCCCAAGCAAGCGGACACCCTTCTGGTCGAGGTAGTTGCGAACGCGCATCATGTCACTGACAGGAATGCCTTCGGTAATGCACACAATAAATGGAATACCTGCATCCGCAGCTTCAAAAATTGAATCTGCGGCAAAACGGGCTGGCACGAAGATGATGCTGGTATTGGCGCCAGTGGCTTCCATGGCAATTTTGACCGAGTCAAAGACCGGGATTTTCTGATCAACCCATTCACCGCCTTTTCCAGGAGTAACACCGGCTACCACGTTGGTACCGTAAGTCACCATTTGGCGCGTATGGAATAAGCCTTCACTACCGGTAATGCCCTGCACGAGCAGGCGTGTGTCTTTATTTACTAAAATGCTCATGATCGGGCTCCTTTTGCTGCCGCAACAGCCTTTTGGGCGGCATCAGCCAGCGTATCGGCGGTGATCATGTTTGCGTTTGCAAGCATGGCGCGGCCTTCCCTGGCGTTTGTTCCCACCAGTCGCACAACCATTGGTACCCTGGGTTTTACTTCAGCAATGGCAGTTAAAATGCCTCTGGCAACTTCGTCGCAGCGGGTGATGCCACCAAAAATATTAAAAAGAATGGCACTCACATTTGGGTCACTGAGAATGATGCGCATTGCGGCAGAGACTTTATCTGCGCCTGCGCCGCCGCCAATATCGAGAAAATTGGCCGGATCGCCGCCAAAAAGCTTCAGAATATCCATTGAAGCCATGGCCAGGCCAGCACCATTGACCATGCAACCGATGTTTCCATCCAGTTTAATAAAAGTAAGGCCATATTTGCGCGCTTCAACTTCCGAAGGAGCATCTTCGTCTGTGTCACGCATCTCTGAAAGCTCAGGGTGGCGAAATAGGGCGTTGTCATCAATCAGCATTTTTCCATCCAACGCCACTAATTTTTTGTCC
>CAZLJB010000045.1:0-12248 GCA_964559195.1 uncultured Anaerolinea sp.
TGTGCAACCTCCCTGACAGAACCTGGTATCCGTCCGACGGTTGCTCCTGTTCAAGTGACTGATATGGAGGTATTAACACCTACGACTCGCCCCTCCCAGACTTCAACCAGCACAATGCTTCCGAGTCAGACCCTGCCGCCTTCTTCAACCGCCACGTCGACTTCTACTTCTGTTCAACAGCCCAGTGCGACGGTATCTCCGCAGCCAACCGCCAGTCCTAAACCGACCCCTGCCATTTTGCGCGGGGTTGTTCTGCCTGAAAAGGTTAGCTGTCGTTATGGCCCGGGGGCGATGTATCTCTACCTGTATGGAATGGTTCAAACGGCCACCCAGGATATTATTGGGCGAACCGATACTGGTAATTGGGTGTTGACTCGTTCGCACGGCGACAATAAGGCTTGCTGGGTAAAATCTGAGTTTTTGGAAATTGATGGCGATATTATGACATTGGAAGTCGTCTATCCAGATAAATTTCGATTGCCTCCATCCAACCAGGGTTACCGATCGCCATGGGACGTGGTAGCGATTCGTAATGGAAATAATGTAACCATTTCATGGAAAAGTGAAGCTTTGCGTCCAGGGGATGAAGAAAGCGCTACCAGTGTATTGTATGTTGTAGAAACATGGGTTTGCAAGGACGGTCAATTGATATTTACACCTATTGGGGCTTACACCCCACAAGTTAATATTACAGATGAACCTGGGTGTAATGTAGCATCGCACGGCAGAGTTTATTTTTCTGAAAAACATGGTTATGCCGGGCCAACGAATATAAATTGGCCACCGGCACCCTGAAATTTATTAATTTGTATCTGGTCAATCTGATTTTTTTTAACGTCTATACGCCGAAATTGGAATGGGTGGACCCAACCAGATTACCCATAAGTAAATACGATTTTGTTGAGTTTGATAAGGATCGCCAGAAATTGATTTGGTAAAATAGTTTGATTTTCGCGAAAACATTAATTTCAGACCAGGGGTGGATCCGAAGATCCAAAGGTGTCAAAATGAAAATAAAAATAAATGGAGCACGGACCATACTGCTTTTCATCCTGACAGCAGGTGTGTTCATCATCACGGGATGCAATTTTCCCGTTTATTTAACTGGAATTTGTTCGTCGCCAGCGTTAATTGTAAACAAGACCGCTGATACCAACGATGGGTTATGTAGTGAAGCCGATTGTTCCCTTCGGGAGGCTGTTGTAAACTCCAACAGCTGTTCAGGATTACAAATCATCCAAATACCTGCCGGCACCTACAGCCTGACAAGAACCGGTGCTGATGAAGATGTTGCGGATCTTGGAGATCTGGATATTACTGACAGCGTTACCATTCAAGGGCAGTTTAATACCATTCTTGATGGTAATTCTACTGACCGTATCTTTGATATTAAACCGGGGCTGGAAGTGACCATTCGCGATTTAATTTTGCAGAATGGACAGACTCCATTATTCGGCAGTGCCATTGCCAACCAGGGTAATTTGACGGTAAATCACGTTGTTCTTAAAAACAATCGACAGACTGACCGAAATGGAAATGGCGGGACAATCTTCACGTATGGGATTGGCAGCAGCCTGGATATTTCAAACAGTGCAGTTGTAAATAATTCAGCGGAGTCAGACGCCGGAGGTTTGTATATCGTTGGGGGTAGCATGAACATAGACAATGTGACAATTAGTCAAAATCATGGCTACGGGATTGCCAATGTTCAAGGTGGACAGACCCACATCCAATTCAGTACCGTTGCGGATAATGAGGCAGCCTATGAGATCTGGAACCCGGGGATTGGGAAGGCTGTTGAAATCGATGACTCGATTATTTCTGGACATACCAATTCTGGTAATTGTTTCCAGACCATCACTTCGGGTGGTTACAATATTGATAGCGCGATTGGAGGAACATCGAATACCTGTGGCTTGACAGGTTTGAATGACATGATCAATACTAATGCTGGTTTGCTTCCACTTGCCGACTATGGAGGTTGGACCTTGACCAGGGCACTGGATTCTGCCAGCCCAGCCATCAATTCTGCTAACCCTCAAACATGTGGAAGTTCAGATCAGCGTGATGTGGCACGACCACAGGGTAATCAATGTGATCGGGGTGCATTCGAATTGCAGAATCCACCCATTCGAGCGACCCCAACTCTTGGGGCTATAAAAATAAATATTCCCGAGAAAACAGCTACGCCTCAAGCAGAAAAATCAAATTCTCATCCTGGTGGTGACTTTACTTTTAATACAGCTGCCAACTGTCGTAAAGGCCCCGGAGCGGGATTTTTGATGGTTACTACTTTTCAAACAGGGAAATCGGTCTCAGTTATTGGTCAGAATCTGGAGAAAACTTGGGTTCTGGTTCAAGTTCCAGCCAGCGGAAAGACATGTTGGGCGGATATTTCGCTTGGCAGCCTGAACGGTTCGATCGCAAACATCCCGGTGGTTGCTGCGCCTTCGCTTCCTGAACCACCCTCGTTATTTACAGATTCTTCAAAATGCGAGGACGGAAGCCACACAGTCACGTTAAATTGGATAATTGTTCCCAACGCAACCGGGTACAACATTTATCGTAAGGATAAGCTGCTTTCATCGGTCAATTTCTTGACAAGTTCGTATGAAGATAATCCTGGATGGGAAAATGGTTATCAATACTCTATTGAAGCTTTTAATGAGTATGGCTTCTCAGGCCGTGCGATTACAATTGCGCTGGCATGTCCATGATTCGGATCATTTTTTTTGAAAAAGTGTTTTAGATGGTGGGGAGAAATTTGCAGGATAATGTTTTTATAATAATTTGAAACCATTAAGCCATATTGGTGTTTAATTTTTATTCTATTTTTCTCCGAAGGAAATGTTCATGCCAAAGAAGATAAGAAAACCTATTAGAAAACTCACTCCCTTTCGCTTAGTGTTGGGAAGGCGAGGTAGATTTGTATTTGCAGGGGTTGCAGCGCTGTTTTTACTGGGCCTGGGTGCCATGTTGACAGGTACCCAACTGGAAAACCATAACAGTTTTTGCGCATCCTGCCATACTGAAGGTGAGCAAACTTTTTTCAATCAATCCCAGGCGGTCGCGGCAGTTGATCTGGCTAGTTTTCACGAGATAAAAGGATCTTCACGCTGCATTGATTGCCATACAGGTCAGGGGGTGATGGGACGTTTTTGGGGCTTAATCGCCGGCGCTTCAGACCTGGTTTCGTTTGCAAGCGGTCATTATCCACAGCCAGCCGTTCAGGACGTGCCAATTCCTGACGAGAATTGCTTGAAATGTCATGCTACCATCACTGAAAAACAAGATATGAACAACCACTTTCACGTATTCCTATCTAAGTGGCAACAGTCTGATCCGAAAGCCGCATTGTGCGTCAGTTGCCATAACGGGCACAATACAACCGGTGATAGCAAGATCGTCTTTCTGAATGGGCAGGATACAACGATCATTTGCCAGAAGTGCCATGCGGTTTCTGGAACGGGTTGATTTGAGGATGATTGATAAACTCCCGCGCCTAACCATTTGGTTAGGCGCGGGAGTTTTGTTTTTACCCGATTATATTACTCTACCATTCTTTTATTAGCGCAGCGGTTAACGCAGCTCGTTCTGGCAGGCTGTGTGAAAAAATATATTCTCGGTCCGAATGCAGACCTTCACCGTAGGTTCCCATTCCATCCAGCAGGGGGGTGCCAAGCGGTGCCACAAAATTTCCATCTGAACCACCGCCAGAGCCGCCGGCTTTGATTTGCTGCCCCAATCCGGATGCGATTTTACTTGCTTTTGCGAAGGTGGCCTTCATCAAGTCATCATTCGGCATCGGCGGCCGGTTCAATCCTCCGCTGATTTCAAGTTTGCAATCAGGGTTGACTGGCTTGAGCTTTTGCATGGCTTCTGCTATCCGACCAGCCTCCTCAGGGATCAAGACCCGGAAATCAACCTCGGCATAGGCTTCTTCCGGGACAACATTGCTGACACTTCCGCCTTTGATCACGCCAACATTCAAAGTCGTTCCTTTTTCATAATCAGTCATTTTTTGGATGGCCAGTACCTGGTGGGCCAGTTCTTCAATTGCATTGCGACCTTCCTGGTGTGCTCCACCGGCATGTGCGGCACGTCCGGTGACCTTGATTAGAAAATCCCCCACTCCTTTACGCCAGGTCTTGAGCGAGCCATCCACCAGCCCGGATTCCATAACCAATGCGAGTGCAGCATTCCTGGCTAGTGTTTCAATTAATAATTGAGAAGTACCGCTGCCGATTTCCTCGTCCGATGTGATCAAGACGGTGACTGGTCGGGTCAATTCACCAGCTGCCTGCAGAGCAGTGATGGCAGATAAGGAAATTACAATGCCACCTTTCATATCCAAAACACCTGGCCCCAGGATCCGGTCACCTTTTTCGTGAAATGGCATGCGCTCGAGTGTCCCGATGGGGAAGACAGTGTCCATGTGGTGCATTAACAAGATGCCACCCGGGCCAGAGCCCCAACGCGCAACCAGGTGATTACCTGTCGAATCACTCGCAACCATTTCAACCTGTGCACCTCTTTGCCGGCATTCATTTGCCAGGGTTGCCCCCAAGTTGTCAACCGCTGCCTTATCATGAGATGGCGACTCAATCTCTACCAGCTTTTTTAGTAATGTGATCATCGCAGGTTTCCCTGCTTCGAAATCGTACATGATAGCCTCCAGAATTTATTTTTAGATTATTGCAGTTTGCGTTTTGTTTTGAGGTGTTCCCGACCGCGGCGCATGCGTTTTTCGATCCAACCTGCCAATGGTTCAGGCGGTAGGTAATTCACCAACGGCCAAGGCTCCAGCCCGCGGGATTGTAATACCAGGTTGGCTGCCTTTATCCCCGTTCCACAAGCTCGTTCGATGAAGAAGGATGGCAGCGGGTCACGAACCCAATCCCCGGCACAGTATAATCCTGGCCAAGGACTGCGGACTCCTGGATGTTTTTCTGGCGCTCCCAGGCTAGGAAGAGTATGAACCGCTGCATTATGTTGCAAGTGCTGATAGATCAAATGCCCTCTTAATTCGGGGTAACCGCGATAAAAATCTGATATTACCTGGGCAAGTAGAAGCGCATCTGGTTGGGCCAGTGTCTCATCCGGACCATAGATATGGACTTCTACGGCAGAACCACCTGTAGCGGTGTGCCACTTCCGGTATTGTGCATAAATGCGTTCCAACCAGAAAAAATTGTGCATTACAAAATTGCCTGTAAACATACCGGCTTCTGGACCAGCCTTGGGAGAACGGTCAAACCACAGGCGAACAATGGCGTTCGATAGGCTGCGAGGGAAATAGAGCTCATTTGGGCCGAAACTGTTCAGAAAAAGTTTATTAGCGGCGGCGGAATCAACTGCCAGGATGACACTGTCGGTGGTAAATGTTTCGCCATCGCAATTGACCAACCAGGCAGCTGGCCCAGCTTGCAGTTGATTTACGCGCCTACCCTTCAGTATCATTCCTCCAAGTCTTGTTACCTGTTCGGCAAGTGGTTCGATTATGGTTGTACCGCCTTCGTCTGGTAGATATGAGAATGACCATGAGTCCCGGCGCAGACTTGTATAAAAGCGTAAGAAGGCTAAAAATCCGGCCAAAGGAATTTCGTCGGCATGGGTGGACAAACCGTTACGTGCCAGACCAGTGAAAAAGGCTCGTAAGGCGGGTGACCACTTTCTAATGTAAGTTCCCAGCATTTGACCATCCATTGGTTGTTCTTCTCCAAAAGGATCGATTCCCAATGACATGATCAAGACTGACCAGGTATGGAAAAGTTTCAACCAATCGCGCACGTCAATGGTAAATAAAAAGCTAGGACGTAGAAAAAGCTGTAAATAATGGAGCGGAGCCGGAAAGATGCTGTGACGGATGGCGGTCCCAACTGCAGCAGTGCGTGTGCCAGCCTGGTCTCGATAAATCCATAACTCTTCCTGGGCTGGAACAAAAACAGGTCGTAAATTATGGCGAGCCAGCATGGTTTGAAAATTCCGATATGACGACCAGATTCCGTGTACGCCATGTTCAAGCCGAAAATTCCAGCCATTAACGCTGATTTGCTCGGTTTCAGATAAACGACCACCAATTAATTGTTCATCCGCTTCAAGTATGAGCGGTTTTATGCCGCGCTCCGCCAAATGAAGCCCGGCACTGAGACCGGCCACGCCTGAGCCGATGATGATTGTGTCCGCATGGGTGGAATGTAAATTATCCATTATGTTTTGTTTCCGCTATCCAAAAAATTTTTATTTTATCCCGGCGCGTAGGTTGATAAATTTCCTGAACGGCTGGAAGGGTAGCGTATCCATTCGTACAGAAGCGCCAGTGGTTGGGACTGCATTAAGGATGGCTCGGCGTGACACTGCTGGAAGCAGCTGTGGCAGGTGCGCGGTGGTTGTCCAAAAGCCTGGTTGGCAGCCTCCCAGGCCTCGGCCCAGTTAGCGCTCTCCAGTAAGTTCACTGGCCGGCCACCCTGTCCATTTGCGGCTTTTTCAAGCGGACGGCAGGGATAGCACAGCTCGCCGTTGGGATAAATGCGCGGGACCAGTGTCGGGTAACAATCATAGGGTTGAAAAGATGCAAGTGGTCGTATGTAAGCCTCACTGCCCAGGATTGGAGCACCGGATTGTTTGAGTTTCAGGAGTTCATCGATAAAAGACCGGTAGGCAGGCGAAACCGTCAGTTCGTAACGGGGCCAATTATTAATCGCCTGAGGGGAGAATGAAATCAGGAGTCCATGCATACGACTATATTCAATCAGTTCCGTCGCCTTTGGTAATGTTTCGGGGGTTAGGACAGAATTGATGATCATTTGGAATTTATATCTAGTTTGCAGCGCTGCAAATCTGCTGACGTTCTCCAGGATGGTTTGAGCCGAGTTGATTGTCACCCCGGTAATTTTTGAAAGCAACTGAGGATCAAGGGAGTCCAGGCTGATGATCAGCCGGTCAACATGTGCCAGCATAGTTTCGTGCTTATGCAGTAAAAGTCCATTTGAAATCAGGGTCAATTCCCGAAATTTCAGTTTCTTTTTTATGTACGCTACGACTTGCTCAATATCCGGGTGAGTGAGCGGCTCGCCTCCTGTCAACATCACCGCATCCACACCTGATCGAACAACCTGGAGAATCTTAAATATATTGTCAAGTTCGCTTGGCGATTGTTTCAGCGAATTCCGGCGAGATCCGAAATCTTCGCAGTAAATGCAATTCAGATTACATTGTTCAGTAAGATAATAAATTACTGCCTGTGGGTTGAGGTGACGGTTGGAGTGGGAAAGTTTGATGAGATTGATTTGGGAAGTGAACATGGTTCAATTATACTCTGCACGTTTTACAGGTCTCTTCACGTTTATAATCATTGCATGATATTTGTGCGTGTTTCTGTCAATGTTCCCGCTGTCGGCGGTGAGTTCGATTATCATCTGCCGCCTGAACTGGAAAGCCTGATAGGGGTTGGACATCTGGTGCGTGTGCCATTTGGGGCTCAAAATGTGCAGGCGGTTGTCACCCAGATCCTTGAGCAACCAGCTGTTTCCGAAACCAGGATGATACAGGAATTACTCGACCCATTGCCGGTTTTAACCCAGGCTCAAATTGAGCTGGCGCGTCAGCTTTCCGAAACCAATCTGAATTCAATGGCGACGATGATCGAGCTTATGCTTCCCGTGGGGCTTTCACAACACGCCGATGTGCTTTACAGCCTTTCGGAGCAGGTTACATCACAAGTCATTTTCCAAACTTTTTCCGAAATCCAGAAACGATTGGTTGTCTTGCTGGAAGCGCGGGGACCTTTGCGGGGCCGGCAGATTGACCGTCATTTTCAGCACTTGGAATGGCGCAAATCTGCCCAGGTTCTTTTTCGGCAAAAGTTTATTCAACAGCAGTCCATTCTTCCCCCCCCAAGCGTTCGTCCAAAACTAATCCGGACGGCCCAATTGGCTGTATCTCCGGAGCAGGCAGAGTTAGCCATGCCCACCCTTGGGAAGACACCTGCGACACTGGATCGTCGTCAAAAGGCGCTAAGGTTCCTGATTCACGAACAGGATGCAGTAGCAGTTGCCTGGGTTTATGCTGAATCGGGCTGTAACCTGGCAGATTTGCAGGATTTGGTCGAGAGGGAATTGATCATATTATTGGAATGTGAGATATTTCGTGATCCGCTTGGTAAGTTTGGTGTTCAAAATCCGATTGACTCGCAATCTACCAAAATCGATCCGGTATTGACGCCAGAACAGGCTAAGGTTTTGTCTGAAGTTATGTGGGATTTTTTACCACAGGCTGACCATCCGGAAAACCCCCGAACAGCCTTTTTGCTTTATGGTGTGACGGGTTCAGGAAAAACAGAGATTTATTTGCAAGCTACAACCGAAGCCATACGTCAAGGCAAAAGCGCAATTATCCTGGTACCCGAAATCGCTATTACACCCCAAATTGTGCGCAGGTTTTTGGCTCATTTCCCTGGCCAGGTTGGATTGGTGCACAGTAAATTATCAGATGGAGAGCGGTATGACACCTGGCGGCGTGCTCGCGCGGGTCAGTTAAAAGTCATTATTGGGCCACGCTCGGCTTTGTTCACTCCGCTTCCAAATCCTGGACTAATTGTGGTGGACGAATGCCATGACAATTCCTATTTCCAATCCGAACCACCTTTTTACCATGCTGTGAAAGCTGCAGAAACATATGCGCGTACATGTGGAGCGGTTTGTATCCTTGGAAGTGCCACGCCAACATTGGATCAGCGCTATAGAAGTTTGCTGACTGGCGTGCCTGCACAGCAAAACGGCTTGCGTCGATTGGAATTAACACGACGGTTTCAAACCAGGGGTGATGGCGGTAAATTAGGGGAACTCCCTGCTGTGATGGTTGTTGACATGCGAGAAGAATTAAAATCCGGCAACCAGGGTATATTTAGCCGAATGCTTTTGGAAGCGCTGGCGGAAACTCTTGGCCGAGGTGAGCAGGCTATTCTATATCTTAACCGACGAGGTACCGCGACTTATGTTTTCTGCCGGGATTGCGGTCATGTGTTTAAATGTCCACATTGCGATACACCGCTTACATATCATGTTGCTCTGCCTATCCAGCCTCCAGCCGGGTCACGCAGCAGTCCTGCTGGTTTGTTGTGCCATCATTGCGACTACACTCGCCAAATGCCAAGATCTTGTCCGGAGTGTAGCAGTTCCCAGGTTCGGGCATATGGGTTGGGGAGCGAAAAGGTGGAAAGTGAGTTGAAGTTATTTCTACCATCTGCACGCGTCTTGCGATGGGATTGGGAGACTACTCGCGAAAAAGACGCCCATGAAATGATTCTGATGCATTTTGCCAATCATCAGGCTGATGTGCTGGTTGGTACACAGATGCTTGCCAAAGGTCTGGACCTGCCCTTGGTAACACTGGTGGGAATTATACAGGCGGAAGTCGGCCTGTCCTTGCCCGATCCTTTTGCCGGAGAACGGACTTTCCAACTTTTGACTCAGGTGGCTGGCCGGGCAGGACGTTCTGTCCGTGGTGGAAAAGTAATTATGCAGACTTTTATGCCGGAAAACCCGGTTATACAAATGGCAGCTGGCCATGATTTTGACCGCTTCTATCACTGGGAATTAGAAAACCGGCGCAGTTTGGGGTATCCACCCTTTGCAAGATTGATGAGGTTGGAGTACAGGCATCGAAACAGTACAGAAGCCGAATTACAGGCCCGCGCACTGTCAGAAAAACTCAAGCAGCGCATGATTGAAAATCAACAATCCCAGACGAGTCTGATTGGACCGGTGCCATGTTTTTTTGTCAAGTTAAATGATGAATATCGCTGGCAATTAATTGTGCGCGGACCGAATCCTGCGGCGCTTTTGCAGGGTCGAATTCCTGCAGGTTGGCGTGTTGAAGTGGAGCCGGTAAGTTTGCTATAATAATAATCAATTCTTGGTGAGACTTCATTTTTGTACCAAATCGTGGAAAGTTGAGCCTACGCTTGTAATTATTTGGAAATTCGCTTCTGTGTTGATTATTTTAAGATAGATTTTCTGAATAACCAAATTGCTAATATAAAAAAGGATAAAGGAGCTAGTTATGGAATCTATTTCTCGCGGCTGGAAATTTTTGACTCAGGCCTGGAATATGGCCAGAGCTGATCATGATCTTTTAAAACCTTCCATTTACGCCTTACTGGTTGGTTTTGTTGTATCCATTATTGGCATCATTCCTCTTGCATTAGCAGCCATTGTTCTTGGGACGGATTCTCTTTTCGGCAGATTGGTGCTTGGGTTTTTCGGCGCGCTGCTTGTTTTTGGGCAGTATGCAGTCACTTATATTTTCTCAGCCATGACGGTTAAACTTATTTATGATTATCTGACCAATGGTGACGGACGCATGGAATTGGCGTGGGAAATTATTAAACGTGATTGGCTCGATATCCTATCTCTGGCGGCAGCCTCCACCCTGGTGAATCTCGTAAAAAACATGGTCAGGGGCAATGGGAGAAATCGCAATTTTATTCGGGATGCAATTGCTAATTTAATCGATACGGTTTGGACGGAAGCGACCTTCCTGGTATTGCCAATCATGGTCATTGAGGATGAGAATCTTAAGGATGGTTTGAAGCGTGCTACTTATATTGTAAAAAATAATCTATTGCTGGTTGGTATCAGCACGGTAGGTGTCCGCTGGGTTACAGGTTTGATTGGATTTATCTTTGGGCTTTTGGGATTAGGGATTGGTTTTGGGATTGCCTTCCCGTTAATTTCGATCGCCGGCTCGTCAACAGTAATGATTGTCATGGCAATTATTCTGGGCGTATTGGCTGCATCCGTATTTTTTATGGCTGCCAATATTATCGGGTCGTATACTTCGACGGCTTATCACACCTGTTTGTACCTGTGGGCGCGTAACACTGAACAGGCTGGACAGGGAGTTCAGGCAGGCATTCCCGCCCCGTTGGCGGCAGTTCTGGGACGTTAAGATGCAGCCAAAACCAAATAACTCACCTCGCCGGGTATTTCTTACATGGGAAGATGTGGACCGTCTCATCGACAAATTAGTTCCCCAGTTTAATCGTGAGTATAACGCCATGGTAATTATCACGCGTGGCGGCTTGATACCTGGTGGAATGCTGGCTGAAGCTATGAATATTACCCATATTCTGACCGCAGCGGTTGATTTTCCGGCAGAAATAGAAAGGAAACGGCAATTAATGGCTTGGCCTGAATTTATCCAGTTTCCATCAGAAGACAAACTTCTAAGTCGTTCAACTTTGATCGTCGATGATGTTTGGGGTTCAGGCCGCACAATTACTGCGGTCAAAAATAAAGTCTCCGCAGCTGGCGGTTTTCCGGAAACCTGTGTTTTGCATTTCAACCCATATCGTACTCTTTTTGGTTCATCCAAGCCAGATTACTATGCCGATGTAACTGATGCACGGATTATTTATCCTTGGGAAGTTGATAGAGGAGCCGATCGCGTTTTATTGGGTGAAGGAGATCGTTTGTAAAAACAGCGGAGCAGGCTCCAAGCCTGCTCCGCTGTTTTTACATATTACAGCAAACCTTCTTTTACCAACAATTCCGCATTGTATATTGAACCGCCTGCAGCGCCTCGGATGGTATTGTGTGACAGCACCACGAATTTTAGGTGGAAGAGCGGGTCGGGTCGCACGCGTCCAACCACAGTGGTCATACCTTTGCCCAACATGCGGTCCAGTCTTGGCTGGGGGCGGTCGTTTTCTGTCCTCACAATGATGGCTGGTCGTGGAGCTGATGGCAAGTCGCGAGCTGCAGCTGGAGCCTGGTACTCAGTCAGAGCCTGGATGGCTGCTTCGGGGGAGATGGATTGGTTGAATTCGACGCTTGCACAGACGATATGCCCATCAATGACCGCTACTCGATTTGTATGGGCTGAGAGGCGGGCTTCTGCAAATTCAATGCCATTTTCCCCGAGTTTTCCAAGCATTTTGCGAGGTTCCCATTCGACCTTGTCTTCTTCACCACCGATATTTGGAATAACGTTATCGATAATATCAAGTGATGGTACACCAGGATAACCTGCTCCGGACAGGGCCTGGAGTGAAACCACGAAGGCGCGTTTGAGGCCGAAGTTTTGATCCAGTGCTTTTAAGGCCACTGTCAGCCCGGTGCTGGTGCAGTTTGGATTGGTGAGAATACAGCCGCTCCAGCCGCGATTTTTACGCTGTTGTGGGATAAGCTGGATGTGATCGGCGTTGACTTCGGGTAATAAGAGTGGGACATCAGGGTCGCGACGAT
>CAZLJB010000046.1:0-12210 GCA_964559195.1 uncultured Anaerolinea sp.
GCCAGCCCTCCTTGCCCATTCGCAGACCCGCCCCTCGCCGCCGCCAGGAGCATTCGGAGCGAAAACAGGATGATTTGGTTGCTGGGAATGGTTTTTTTGACCGGGTGTTATTTTTTCAATCAGGGTTGTAGCCTGATTCGGATGGAGCAATGCTAAATCTCGCGGTTTTGCTTGAAGAAAGTGCCCGGCGACATCCAACGCAAATTGCTTTTGTGCAGGATGACAGGCGGCTGACTTTTCGCCAGGTAAACCAGGCGGCCAACCAGATCGCCCAGGGTTTGCTGGAACTTGGCGTGTGCGCGGGCGAGCGGGTGGCGCTCAGCTGCCCCAACCTGCTGGAGTTCCCACAGGTTTATTATGGAATATTGAAAACCGGCGCCGTGGTTGTGCCACTCAATATCCAGCTAAAACAACGTGAAATCGCCTTCCATCTTCAAGATTGTGAAGCCAGTTTTTATATCTGCATGCAGGATTTACCCGGGCTGCCCATGCTGACGGAAGCCTGGCCGGCCTTCCAGCAGGTCAGCACCTGCCGTGAACTGATTGTAATCACGCTGGAGGCCGGCAGCCCGACCCCACTGGAAGGGGTCAAAACCCTGGGCCAACTGCAAGCCGGAAAAGCGCCAGTCTTTGATACCGTCCAGACCCGGGCGGATGACTCTGCTGTGATTTTGTACACATCCGGCACGACCGGTCAGCCCAAGGGCGCCGAATTAAGCCATGCCAACATGCTGGTCAACGCGATGGTCTGCCAGGATCTACTGGGCTCGCGGGTGGGTGATGTGCAGTTGATCGTGCTGCCGCTTTATCATTCCATGGCGCAAACGGTCATCATGAACAGTGGGCTGTACGCCGGGGCAAGCAGCGTACTGATGACTCGCTTTGAGCCCCAGGCTGTCTTGGAGACGTTGCTCAAGGAAAAGGTCACGATTTTTGGTGGCGTGCCGACCATGTATTGGGCCATCCTGAACAGCCTCACGGCCAGCGGGTTTGATCCCTCCGGGATAAAGCAAACCCTGCGGGTGTGCGGTTCGGGTGGCGCCTCGCTGCCCGAGCAGATCAAGCTGCGTTTTGAAAGCCTGTTTGAGACCCAAATTCTGGAAGGCTATGGTCTCTCAGAAACATCCCCGGCGGTTTGCTTTACCCATCGCGACCAGACCTGGAAGAAAAATTCACTTGGCACACCAGTTTGGGGTGTGGAAGTCAAAATTGTGGATGACCAGGATCGCGAGCTTCCTTGCGGCCAGGCCGGCGAGCTGGTGGTACGCGGGCACAACGTCATGAAGGGTTATTACGGGCAGCCGCAAGCCAGTGCGGAAGCCCTGCGGCACGGTTGGTTTCATACCGGTGATATCGGCCGGATGGACCAGGATGGCTATTTTTATCTACTCGATCGAAAAAAGGACATGATCCTGCGCGGCGGTCAGAATATCTACCCGCGCGAAGTGGAGGAGGCTCTGATGGCCCATCCGGCCATCGCGCTGGCGGCGGTGATCGGTGTGCCGGATGAAGAGTATGGCGAACAGGTGAAGGCTTTTGTGGTGCTGAAGCCCGGGGCGCTGCTCTCGGTTGGCGAGATCGTGGAATGGAGCCAGGCCAACATGGCCAGTTACCAAGCTCCACGCCAGGTAGAGATTCGCCCGGCCTTGCCGGTCAATGCGACCGGCAAGGTTAACAAAAAGGAACTGCGTGGGTAAGGGCGCAGGTAGAACATGGAAAAACATCCTTTACGTAGGGGCGCAGCGCCGCTGGGCCCCTACGAATTAATCAACAGCAGGTGAATATGTCAGAATTTGAATTTTTCTTCCCGCTCAAGGTGCGGCATGCCGATACGGATGCGCAGGGGCATGTATTCTTCGGCAATTATTTGACCTTTTTCGATGAAGGTGTGACCGGCTACCTGGATGCGATCGGTTTTACCGCCCGGAATCTGATTGAGATGGGTCTCGATTTTTTCTATGTGGCAGCCCAGTGCCAATACAAGGATTCGGCTCGCTCTGGCGAGCTGCTGCAGATCGGTGTGCGTGTGACGAGGATCGGAAACTCCAGCATCAGTTTCGATTGTGCCGTGTTTCGGCAGTCTGACGCGCTGCCGCGAGTTGATCCATGGCTGGTGAGTGGCAGTGTGACGGCGGTGCTGGTCAATCCGCAGACGCGCAAACCGCAGCGTGTCCCGGATGAGTTTCGATTGGCTGTCAAACAGCTGCAGGCCGAAGGTGCCTGAGCTCCTGGCAGAGCGAGAGCGGTCTATTCCATCCTGGACCTCTCATTTCTCTGCGAGCAATCGTAGTTTTGGGTAAATGTCTTCAATTTTAACTACTGACAGGGTGTTTTCCCAGGTTAGAAAACATTCCCAAAAAGAAAAGAATTTGTTTTTTTTGTGGAGTTTTCACGGGAAGAGCACCCGTGAAAACTCCACAAGCAGGGAAAACCACCGATTTTTATTCGCCCAGGCGGCAAAATCAAAACCGAATAATGGTGAGTAGAACCGCCGATTCATAGAATATATATTTAATGTGACATAGTCAAAGTAGTTACAGAAGTAGCATGGATTAGCAGGTAGAGAAAATTCAATAATCAGGAGTTAGATATGCCAGATGAAGCCTATGTTTTTGATGCAATCCGCACCCCGCGCGGGAAGGGAAAAGCTAGCGGAAGTTTAAATGAGGTAAAACCAATTGCCTTGTTGAGCAGCCTGCTGAAGGCTCTGCAGCAGCGCAACCAGCTGGATACGGCCCAGGTCGATGATGTCGTGCTGGGCTGCGTTACACCGGTCGGTGACCAGGGCGGCAACATCGCCCGCACGGCGGTGCTGGAAGCAGATTGGGACGTGGATGTGACCGGGCTGCAGATTAACCGCTTTTGCTCTTCCGGGCTGGAAGCGGTCAACCTGGCCGCCATGAAAGTGCGTTCCGGCTGGGAAGACCTGGTGGTGGCGGGTGGGATAGAGTCAATGTCGCGCGTACCAATGAGCTCGGATGGCGGGGCGCTGGCCTATGATCCATCTGTCAGCGGCAAGGCCAAATTTGTTCCGCAAGGGATTGGCGCGGATCTGATCGCCACCATCGAGGGCTTCACCCGCCAGGCTGTAGATGAGTTTGCGCTGGCTTCCCAGCAAAAAGCCACGCAGGCCAGGCAGCAGGGTTATTTCAAATCGATCATCCCGATTCGGGATCAGAACGGTATCACAATTCTGGATCAGGATGAATTCATCCGCCCAGAGACAACCCTGGCCGGGCTGGCGTCTCTAAAACCAGCCTTTGCCCAGATGGGTGCAATGGGTTTTGATGACCTGGCCCTCCAGAAATACGTCGAAGTAGAAAGCATCGAGCATGTCCATACCGCCGGCAATTCATCAGGCATCGTGGATGGCGCAGCGCTGGTGCTGGTAGGTTCTCGCGAGAAGGGCGCCGCGCTGGGCTTAAAACCACGCGCCCGGGTCGTATCCGCAGCGCTGGTGGGCACCGAACCCACCATCATGTTGATCGGCCCTGGTCCAGCCACAAACAAGGCGCTCAAGATGGCCGGTATGCAAATTGGCGATATCGACCTGTTCGAGGTAAATGAAGCCTTCGCGGCCGTTGTGCTGCGCTTTATGCGCGATATGGGTCTGAATGACATGGATAAGATCAATGTCAACGGAGGCGCTATCGCCCTGGGGCATCCACTTGGTGCGACCGGCGCCATCCTGCTGGGGACGGCCCTGGATGAATTGGAACGCCGCGATCAACAGACTGCCCTGATCACCTTGTGCATCGGTGGTGGCATGGGCATTGCCACGATCATTGAACGTGTATAGAGGTGCAGCATGAGTATGATCATCTACGAAAAAGACGACCAGAATATTGTGACTCTGACGCTCGACACGCCCGGCAAGGCGGTCAATGTCATCAACCAGGCTTTTTTTAGCGAACTGGAGCAGGTGCTCGACCGGTTTGCAGCGGATGAACCCACGGCTGGCATCATCCTGGTTTCAACCAAGAATAGTTTTGTGGCGGGTGGCGATATTGACATGATTTTCCAGATGGATGACGCGGCTGCTACCTTTGAATTGGTCGAGCGTTTCAAAACACAATTACGGCGCCTGGAAACGTTTGGGAAACCGGTCGTAGCGGCTTTGAATGGCACGGCCCTGGGCGGAGGGCTGGAACTGGCCCTGGCCTGTCATTACCGGGTCGCGATCGATGACCCGCGGGCTAAATTTGGCCTGCCGGAAGTTAACTGGGGGCTGCTGGCCGGTGGTGGCGGTCTGACGCGCCTGACGCGCCTGCTCGGGCTGCAGGCGGCTTTTCCCTTCCTGGTGGAAGGCAACCAGGTCAACCCACAGGAAGCGCAAAAGGCCGGCATCATTCACGAACTGGCCACAGATCACCAGGACTTGTTGCAAAAAGCGCACAGCTGGGTCTTGAACAATCCCACGGCTTCCCAACCCTGGGACCAGAAAGGTTATCGCATCCCGGGTGGCGATCCATCCAGGCCAAATATCGCCCAGGTGATCTCGGTCGCCCCGGCCATGCTGCTTGCCAAAAGCATGGGAAATTACCCGGCACCCCTGGCAATTCTGGGTGCCATGGTGGATGGCGCTATGGTCGAATTCGAGACTGCCACGCGCATCGAATCGCGGGCTTTTACAGTTCTCTCGACGAGCAAAATCTCAAAGAATATTCTCCAGTCGACCTGGTACCAGCTGAATGAGATCAATAATGGGCGCAGCCGGCCGGCCGGAATTGAAGCACAGGTCACCAAAAAGGTTGGCATTCTGGGCGCCGGGCTGATGGGGCATGGGATTGCGTATGCCAGCGCCTCGGCCGGGATAGAGGTTGTTCTGAAGGATGTCAACCTGGCCGCGGCTGAAGCCGGTAAAGCCCAGGTGGAGAAGATCCTGGATGGGCGCCTGAAGGCGGGCAAACTTTCAGTGCAGGAAAAGCAGGTCGTACTGGAGCGGATCAAGCCAGCCAGCTCTGCCGAGGATCTGGCGGGTTGCGACCTGATCGTGGAAGCAGTCTTTGAAAATCGGGAGGTCAAGGGCCAGGTTATTCGAGAAGTGGAAGGCCTGGTTGACCAGCAAACCATCATTTGTTCGAATACATCCACCCTGCCCATCACCAGCCTGGCGAGTATGACAGCCCGCCCGGAAAATTTTGTCGGGTTGCATTTCTTCTCGCCGGTTCACAAGATGAAGCTGGTTGAGATCATTCGCGGCAAGCAGACCGCCCCCCTTACCCTGGCCAAGGCCTTTGACTTTGTCCTGAAAATCCGCAAGACCCCGATCGTGGTCAACGACAGCCGCGGTTTCTACACCTCGCGCGTTTTTACAACCTTTGTTCACGAAGGTCTGGCCATGCTGGCCGAGGGACAGTCTCCCCGCGCGATTGAAATGTCAGCCATGCTGGCCGGCATGCCAGTGGGTCCGCTGGCGGTGGCTGATGAAGTCAACCTGGGGTTGGCGCTGCACATTCGCGAACAGACCAGGCGTGACCAGGCCGCCGAAGGTCAGCCGGCGCTTGAGCTGCCATCAGACCAGATCCTGGATTTGATGGTCAACCAGGAAAAACGCCCAGGCAAGGCGCAGGGCGCCGGGTTTTATGAATACCCGGCTGGCGCGAAGAAATTTCTGTGGCCCAAACTGCGCGAGATTTTCCCGGCCGCTAAGCAGAAGCTTAGCCCGCAAAAGATGGGCGAGCGCATGTTATTTATCCAGGCACTGGAAACAGTGCGCTGCTATGCTGCGGGTGTGATCGATTCAGTTGGAGATGCCAATATCGGCAGTATCTTTGGTTGGGGATTTGCGCCTTTCAAGGGCGGGACGCTGCAGTTTATCAATGATTATGGGCTGCCGGCCTTTGTTGAACGAAGCCGGGAGCTGGCTCAACAGTATGGCGAGCGCTTTGATCCGCCTGCCATGCTGGTTGAAATGGCTGATGCAGGAAAAACATTTCGCTGATCAGCCTGGATGAACCCATGCTAGTAAGGTTGTTTTTGTGGAGTTTTCACGGGAAGATCTTCCCGTGAAAACTCCACATGCAGGGCAAACCACCAATTTTTGTTGGTCCAGGCGGCAAAATCAAAACCAAAGAGTGGTCAGTAGAAATGAATTTTTGGAGAATTGGCGATAAAAACCTTTCCGTGGGATTGCTGGCTTTCCCTTTACAAACCTGTGGCTCATCGTTATACTGAAACTGACCCTAAGATTGCCACTTTCCCTAAAAATAAAGCAAGAGGTTTTCATGCTTCGTACGATTGTTCAGGGCTTTTCCCCTTTGAAATTGCCCAATTTCCGCATGTATATTTCCGGCCAGGCCATTTCACTGATTGGCACCTGGCTGCAGGTCACCGCCCAAAGTTGGGTGGTCTGGGAACTGACCCATTCCGAGGCGTCCCTGGGGGTGGTGGCCATGCTCGGGGCCCTGCCGACCCTTCTGATTGGGCCGTGGGCTGGCGTACTGGCCGACCGGCTCAACCGGCGCTGGCTGTTGATCTTCACCCAGGTGGGCATGATGCTGCTGGCTTTCAGCCTGGCCATTCTGGTCCAACTAAAAATAGTCCAACTCTGGCATGTTTATATTCTCAGCAGCCTGCTGGGGGTTTTCTCAGCCCTGGATTTCCCCACTCAGCAAGCCTTTTTGGGTGATTTGTCGGGCATGGGCGAGGTCCGTAAAGCGGTCAACATGAACGCCATGTTCCTGCAGGCCAGCCGCATGGTTGGGCCGGCTTTGGCCGGTTGGGTGATCGGCAGTTGGGGCGCCGCGACGGCCTTCTGGCTGAACGGTGCCAGTTTTCTGGCTGTGATCGCCAGCCTGTTGGCGGTCCGCGCAATGCAGGTTCGCCATCCTCACACGGGCAACTCGGTTATTCGGGACCTGTGGGATGGCATGCGCTTTCTCCGCAGCCAGCCTCGCATGCAGGATCTGTTGATCTTGAGCATCTGCATGACCATGCTGGCGCTTTCGCTGATGACCATGATGCCGGCCTACGCCAGCGAGCGGTTGGCTGGTAATGCCAGCACGCTTGGCTTCCTGTTGGCGGCTTCTGGCGCTGGTGCGCTGACCAGTGTCGTTTTCGTCATGCCGGTGGCTCAAACCAAAAAGCGGGTTGGCATGCTGATGACCCTGGCGGTGATTTGGGCCGGGATCTGGATTCTTGGGTTGTCGGTTGTGACCTGGCTGCCGCTGGCCATGCTGTGCCTGTTTGCGCTCAGCTTCAGCCTGCCAATCGTGATCGCCATGTCGATGGGACTGATCCAGGTGCTGGCGCCGGCGGCCATGCGCGCCCGGCTGCTCAGTCTTTTCACGATGGTCAGTTTTGGACTGCAGCCAATCGCCGCACTCTTGATTGGCAACGCCTCGGAACGTTTTGGTGTAGCGAGCGTGGCTGCTGTTAACGGCAGTCTGCTGATCCTGGCCGGGCTGGCGATGCTCTTCCTGCGACAGGGTCTGCGCCAATGGCATGTTCAGGCCATTCCGACCGCCGCCCCGACCGGTCATTAGTCTTTTTTCTGACAGGGTGGTCAGTTGATAAACATGATGATAGATTTATCTGGATGAAGTGATTACAAGGCTAGTATTTAGCGACTTGTAATCTATTTTGATTGACAATTTTGACGCCATCCCCTATGATTAATGGCAGGTCTCATCCATCTGTTCCGTATTTCAAAGGGCATGAGCGCGCGAGGTCTCATATGCCAGGAAAAATAGTTAATCACTTTCGAATTCTATTGGCTCAAAAGGCAACCAGGCAACAGCAAAATATCGCCATTATGGACGCGCAACGCGAGACAGGCATTGCCTGGGCTAACAACCTGGTCACTCGCTACGCCGCACTGGTAATTCAGACGTTGTGCGAATATTTTGATTGCCAGGTGGGAGACCTATTGGTTCTTGAAAAAAATGAAGAGCCTGTTTTATGATTACAGGAGAACTGCTTAAACTCGTCAAGGACGGTGAATCTTTGACATTGGAATTTAAAAGTGACCGGGGGCCGCTTTCAGATGATGAACTGTTGGAAACAATTGTCTGCCTTGCCAACCACAGCGGAGGGTATTTATTGATTGGAGTGGAAGACAATGGTGAAATCACTGGCTTACACAAAAAGCATCAAACATCAGCCGGATCTCTGACAGGATTTATAGCCAGCCGAACAGTTCCCCCACTCTCGGTGGAAGCCGAATTGCTCGATATTTCCGACAAGAAAATAGCTGTTATCAGGATATCGCCGGCCCGGCAGGTAATAGCTACCAGCGAAGGGAAACTTTCTATTCGTTTCCTGGACTCGCATGGCAAGCCCGGTTGTCGCCCGCTATATCCTCATGAATTGATTAACTGGCAAGCAGAACGAGGAAGTCTTGATCCTTCTGCAATGCCGATTGTAGGCGCAACCTGGGCTGACTTAGATCCGCTAGAATTCAATCGTGTGAAAAGAATGGTGACTGAAAACCACGGTGATACGGCGTTGTTAGATTTATCCGATCAGGATATGGCAAAAGCATTAGGCCTTGTAAAAACCGAGAATGATGTTATTACACCAACCCTGGCAGGTTTGTTATTGGTTGGCAAGGAAACTGCTCTGGGTGAATATATCCCAGCGCACGAAGTGGCTTTTCAAGTATTACAAAATGACGAAGTTCGAGTTAATGACTTTCACCGCTGGCCACTTCTCCGAACCCTCGAATGGATTCTCGAGGCCTTTCAGATACGAAACGAGGAGCGTGAACTTAACCTGGGCATGTTCCGAATCGGAGTACCGACATATGACCGCCGCGGATTTCGGGAAGCTGTTAATAATGCCTTGATCCACCGGGATTACACCCAACTTGGCGCTGTACATATTCAAATTCACAATGACAGGATTCGGATCAGCAACCCGGGCGAGTTTGTTCAGGGAGTAAACACAGATAATCTGCTAGTATCGGAACCTCGCCCTCGTAACCCCAGGTTGGCAGATGCATTCAAACGAATTGGATTGGTAGAACGAGTTGGGCGTGGGGTGGGAATTATTTACGCTGGTCAACTAAGAAATGGACGAATCCCGCCCGATTATTCAACCAGTACTGGTGCTGGTGTAAATGTGATCTTGCCTGGGGGGCCAGCAGATTTGAAGTTTGTCGAACTTCTAGTTACAGAAGAAAATCGCAGACAGAGAACCTTCAATGTTAGCGAGCTGTTAATCCTTGCACATCTCTGGCGTGAACGCCAGGTGGAACCACTGACGATCACGAAATTAATTCAACGAGGGGAAGCTGAAGGCAGAGCAGTTACAGAAAACCTGGTGGAATTCGGTCTTGTTGAAGCGCGTGGCAGTGGCAAAAACCGGTCATACATCCTCAGTGCCGGAGTTTACCGGCAGTTAGGGCAGGCTGTTTCTTATGTGCATGCAAAAGGATTTGAATCTGAGCAAATGGAGCAAATGATTTTGCAATTCGCCAGAGCGCATGGACAAGTAACCAGACAGGATGTAATGGAACTTTGTCGAATTAATGAGAATCAGGCTGTTTATACAATAAAGAAACTTGTAAATAGCGGGAAACTATTCAGGGTTAGAATGGGGCGAAATGCCGCATATCAATCGATAAACTCGGGAGAACTCGAAATAAACTCGAGAAAAACTCGGGAAAACCTAGAATAAACTCGAGAAAAACTCGGGAAACGAACTAAAGGTTTATCACTCGAAATTTTAACATTTCTTAACTGGCCGAAGGATAAAACTTCTTAATTTTTCTAACTTTCCAGTACACTTCGGCGTAAATAGCGGATGGGTTATGCATTCAGCGCCTTGCCTTGATAAGTCCAGTTGAAGGGTTTTACCATTTTAAGGTTGTAGTATGCGGTGAAAGCCAGAACTTTACGTTTCAGGTCTGCCCCACAAGTGAAATTGCCACGCTTGACACTTTCGAACCAAGATACTGAAGTTTTTTTTGAGTGTTCACAGAAATATCACTCGTGAACACTCAATAGGCAGGGAGAACAACCGATTTTTGTTCGTCCAGGCGGCAAAATCAAAACCCGAGTGTGGTAAGTAGATTCAAAATTAATTTGTTTTCGAATTTTTTGAAAAGGGAAATTATATGACGATTGAAACAAGTCTCTTATATGTTCCGCGCGCTGATCATAACGGTATTTTTGATGCGCATTTTGCACGCCCGCAGGGTGATGGGCCTTTCCCGGGCTTGATCGTTATCCACGAAATTTTTGGACTGAATGATAATATCCGTGGGATCGCCAACCGTTTTGCAGAACAGGGCTACGCCGCTCTGGCGGTTGACCTGTTCTCCAATCGTGACAGGCTGATGTGCATGATGCAAGCTTTTTACGGTGTTCTGGTGCGACCACTTAACAACGCCATGTTGTCAGACCTGGAATCCAGCATGCGCTTTTTGGCTGAATTACCCGGCGTGGATGCCGGAAGGATTGGCGCGGTCGGTTTTTGCATGGGAGGTGGCTATGCCCTGCAGCTGGCTGTCACCCAAAAAGGCCTGAAGGCCGCCTCGGTCTTTTACGGATCGGCCCCGCGCCCGTTGGAAGTCATCGCCCGCTCCTGCCCGGTCATAGGCAGCTATCCTGAAAAGGACTTCAGCGCCGATAGCGCGCGTGAACTGGAGAAGGCGCTCACACGTTATGCCATTCCCCACGACATCAAGTATTATGAAAAAACCCAACATTCTTTCTTTTCCCGTCAGCGCACTGAGTTTGAAGTGGAAGCATCGCGTGATTCCTGGGAACGAATGCTCGCATTTTTCGACGAACACCTCGTCAAAGAAAAGTAGCAGCAACCGTTTCAGACGGTTTGATGGTTTTGCTCCCAGGCCGGGTTGGCAAATCAAAAAGAACGGCTGGTTATTTGTAAAGATTACCATCCCACTCTGGCTGCATTGACAGAGGAATATCAACGCCCGCTGGCTGCCCGACTGCTAACCGGTGACCTGGGGCAGCAGCACTTTCAAGGCTTCCAGAAGCGCTTCTAGATCGCCGAGCGTATTGTAGCCCTGAATAGAAACCCGGATCAATTTTTTACCATTCCAGGCATGCACGGGGGCTTCGACCCGAAACTCATCGTATAGGCGCGTTTTTAATAGACCCGTATCCGTAGCGGCAGGCAGCTGCATGGCGATCACCTGTCGGAATGTGTGCGCGCCTGGTTCGTGTAGTGCTGGCAGTCCGGTCAGATTGCAGATCATAGCCTGGGCCTGGCCGGCCAGCTGGTAACAGGTTTCTCGAACAGAGTCCCAATCATGTTCTTTCTGAAATTGAATGGCATCCGGTACGGCCAGGAAAGCCGCCACATCGCGGGTACCAATCCACTCTTGCTGGTCAACAAATTGTGACGGGCCCGGAATTTCGGCCTCGTATCCCCACGAAACCACCAGCGGCTTGACCAGATGCTGCACTTCAGGCCTGGCAAATCAAAAACCGGAACCCTTGGGGCTCATCAACCATTTATGTAAATTTCCAGACCAGAAATCCACGCCCAGATTATCCAGATCCAACGGAATTTGACCCGGGACATGTGCGCCATCAATCACGGTTAGAATACCCGCACTCCTGGCCCTGGCACAGATCTCCGCCACCGGGAAAATCACGGCTGTCGGGCTGGTGATCTGGCTGATGAAGATGACCCTGGTTTGCGGGGTGACATTTTCCCATAAAAGTGCTACAAAATCCTCGGGGGCAGGGATGGGCAGCGGGATCGAGCAGTTTTTATAGGTGAAGCCTTTTTCCAGGGCCAGAAAACGCCAGGTGCGATCCAGGGCACCATATTCATGATCTGTGGTTAAAACCTCATCCCCTGGACCAAGCTCGAGCGAACGCGCTACGATATTAAGTCCAACCGTGACATTGGTAACATAAACAAGATTATTCTCGCCTGTGCCCACATAATCAGCCAGAGCCGCGCGCGCCGTTCGCATCAAGCCATTGTAGCGCCTGCCCAGAAACTCGACCGGTTGGCGCTCGAGCTCAATCTGCCAGCGCTGATACGATTCAAAGACTGGTTTCGGCGTTGCGCCAAACGAGCCGTGATTTAAAAATATGACATTGGGGTCGAGTAAAAAGTATTCTTTCAGGTTGGACATGTGCGAAGGGATCTCCTATTTTCTATTTAGATTGCTGACCAACCTGCCGAACAAACCTGGCAAATGGCTGCTAACTTAACCGGTTGAGAAGCGACCGAGATCGGAAGAGCATACGTCTGAACTCCAGTCACCTGAAGCTATCTCGT
>CAZLJB010000047.1:0-12189 GCA_964559195.1 uncultured Anaerolinea sp.
TCTGGGTGGCCTGCAGCAGGAAGAGTGCGTCGAGTTCCTTGTCACACATAAAGCTCCAGTTGGTGCCACTGGGTGATTCGTTGGATGGAATTTCGCTGCACAGCCATTCGACCGCATCCGGATCAGGGAAGCCGGAAGGCACGGATGAATATTCAAAAATGTCATATTGGCCGGTGGCAGCCGGACCATTCTTGTCAAAGCCCGAGAAATAGGTGTCCGAGTCAGCGTTGAGCAGTTCAACCTGAATGCCTACGTCTTTGAGATTTTGCTGGACCACGGCCTGGGTATCCTTGCGGATCTCGCGGGTGGTGGCACCGTATTTCAGGCTAAGTTTGACGCCGTCCTTAACGCGAATGCCATCTGGGCCGGGCACCCAACCAGCGCTATCGAGCAGGCTTTTGGCCTTGGCCGGGTCAAATGGGTATGGCTTCAGACTGGGGTCGGCATACGGGGTATTGTCCCAATCTGTGGCAGATACGTCCGTTTTTCCGAGCAGCAGGTCTTTTACGATGGATGGGCGATTGATGGCATAGGCGATGGCCTGGCGAACATTGACATCCAGCATGGCCGGGTTGGCTTTGGGGCCCATGTTGAAGTACAGGCCTTCATTGTAGCCGGAATAGGCCTTGAAGACCTGGATGCCCGCTTTTTCAAGGGTGGCAATGTCTGGGTAGGCGATAAAGGTGCCGAGATCGCCTTCGCCATTTGTCAGGGCGGCGATTTGCGAGGCGTCATCCGGTACGAAGCGGATGAAAATCTTGTTGATCTTGGGTTTGGCATCCCAATACTTTGGATTGGTCACGAAACTGGCGTAGCTGCCGGATTCCCATTTTTCTAGCATGTATGGGCCGCAGCCGACGGTGGGATTGCGGTTCCAATCGGCGTCGTTAATGCTGCCTTTTGAATCGAAGACGGACTGGAGAACGTGTTTAGGCAGCAGGCCTTTATAAAGCGAACCGACCCAGGCCGAGTACGGATCCTTGAAGGTAATCACGACGGTTGTCAGGTCAGGGTTTGCCACACTGACCATTTTGTCATAAGGATTCTGGGAAGCAACCGTATTCTTTGGATCCATGTACATTTGATATGTAAAAAGGAAATCATCAGATGTGAGGGGTACGCCATCTGACCAGGCCAGTCCTTCTCGTAGTTTAAGGGTGATGGTTTTGCCATCGGCAGAGAGCCCGCCATTGGCAAGGCTGGGCATTTCTTTAACCAGGTTGGGGACAGGCGCATTTTTCTCGTCGAAATTCCAGGCCCAGCAGTTCCATAACTGTTGTGTAATGGCTGAAAACCACATGTTGCTATAAGCAGGATTGAGGTTGTCAAATTCCTGGGTAAAGATGAAAGTGGCGGTTTTTGCTGGCGCGGGCGCTCCACAGGAACTGAGCAAAAGTACCAGTACGATCAGGGTCGGAATAAGTTTTTTAAGCATACATTCTCCATCTGGGGCCGGGTTGGGTTACATTGAAAGTATTACATATATTTTTCAATAATGCAATAAAAAACTGCCTCAGTCTTGCGGCATGTTTTACTATACTGAGAGTGGATGCCTGGAAGATGGATTAATAGTGGTTGGTTTTGAAATTCCATCAAGAATTAGGAATTTTGGCTGTCGCAAAACTTGCGCTTAATGCTACACTATCCGCATGACACTTCCAATACCTTTGAATGGAAAATCAAAAACCGAAGTTCTGGATGCCATGCGGGCTGCCCGTGATCAGGATGTGCAATGGCAAAAGGGACGCGCCTTCAGCCTGGTTTACCACGCGGGAAAGGACGTGGATGAGCTGTTAAAAGAGGCTTCCCTGTTGTTTTTCTCTGAAAATGGGTTAAACCCGACCGCTTTCCCATCGCTGCGCAAGTTTGAAACCGAAATCGTGGCCATGACGGCGTTGTTGCTGGGGGGCGACGAGAACACGGCTGGTTCGGTCACCTCGGGAGGTACCGAGTCGCTCCTGATGACGGTCAAGACTGCCCGAGATTGGGCCCGTAAGAACCGGCCTGAAATCAAGGCGCCTGAGTTGATTCTACCGCTGAGCGGTCACCCTGCTTTTGAAAAAGCCGGCGAATATTTTGGAGTGAAGGTGGTGCACATCCCGCTCCGGGAGGATTATCGGGCGGATGTGGAAGCTGCCCGCCGGGCTGTGACTGCCAACACCATCCTGATGGTTGGTTCTGCGCCAGCCTATCCTCACGGGGTGGTGGACCCGATCCGCGAATTGGCGGCCATTGCGCTGGAACACAACATTCTCTTTCATACGGATGCCTGTGTGGGTGGCTTCATGCTGCCGTTTGTGCGCAAACTTGGGTATGTTGTGCCGGATTTCGATCTTTCGGTGCCGGGAGTGACCTCAATTTCGGCGGATCTGCACAAGTATGGGTATGCTGCCAAGGGCGCCTCGGTGATCTTATATAAAACCGCGCAGCTGCGCCGGCATCAGATGTTTGTATACGCGGATTGGCCGGGTGGCATTTATCCTTCGCCGGCGATGGGTGGAACGCGCCCGGGTGGACCGATTGCGGCTGCCTGGGCGGTCATGAATTACCTGGGTGAGGCTGGCTACCTGGGCCTGACCGAGCAGGTCATGCAGGCTGCCCACCGTCTGCAGGCCGGGGTGAATGCAGTCCCGGGCTTGAAAGTGCTCAGTAATCCTGAAATGAGCGTATTTGCGATCGCATCGGACGGGCTGGATGTGTATGCACTGGCCGATGAGCTGACGGCCCGTAATTGGCACCTGGACCGGCAGCAGTTCCCACCCACGCTGCACATGACGGTGCAGTTTGGGCACGTCGGTGTGGTGGATGAATTTTTGCAGGATCTTGCAGCTGCGGCGGATTTGGTGCGGCGACCTGCCGTTGAAAAAACGGTCAACGCCTGGCTGCTGATGATGGCCAACTTGCTGGTGCGGATGCTGCCAAAAAGCTGGGTGACCCGCTTGATGGCAAAGGCCTCCGCGCTGGTGGGTGGGGGCGGCGGGCTGCCAGGTAAGATGGCGCCGATGTATGGGCTGATTGGTTCGCTGCCCAATCGAGGCGATCTGCGGGAAATGGTGTTGGATTTATTGGACGGAATGACACGTTACAAGGGATAACCCGGGGCTGGCAGGTTCGGGAGGGCCGCCAGCCATAAAGGGAAAATTTCAGCACAATCAGGCACAACGCCAGGAGGCGACATGAGCACATCGACCAAAAACGGTCCGCTTTCGATATGGGTTAAGCTGGCCTATGGCAGCGGCGATTGGAGCCTGGCCAGCTTCGGCACCCTGCGCCAGGTTTTTTACGCAATATTTTTAACGGATGTGGTGGGCTTGGAGCCACGCCTGGCTTCTTTTGCCGCCCTGATTGGCATCATCTGGGATGCGGTCAACGATCCAATCGTGGGCACCATCAGCGACCGGGTGCGCTCGCGTTGGGGGCGCAGACGGCCTTTCCTGTTGTTTTTTTCGATCCCCTTTGGTTTGAGTTTCGTAATGTTGTGGTGGGCACCGCCATTTCAAAACCAGTACTTGCTGGCGGCCACGGTTTGCCTGACTTTTATGCTGAGTGATACGCTCCAAACCCTGGTTTCGATCCCTTTTTATGCGCTCACACCCGAGATCAGCTCTGATTATGATGAACGCACCAGCCTGACGGGTTACAGGATGTTTTTCAACTTGCTGGCTTCGCTGGCCACGGCGGTGGCTGCACCGGCGATCGTGAGCACGGCGTTGGCCAATGGTGCCACCCAGCAGCAGGGCTATTTCATTGTGTCAGCCTTGTTTGGCGGGCTGGCTGTCATCCCGTTTTTTGTAATTTTTGCACTCGTAAAGGAGCGCGGCAATCAGGATGATAAGGCTGAGTTAGAGACTCCCTTTATCGAGACTCTGCGTATGTCCTGGGCGAACATTCCCTTCCGGTTTGCGACCGCGCTTTACATGCTGAACTGGATCACTTTTGACCTGGTGGCGTTGGTACTGCCTTTTTTCCTGGTCTACTGGATCTCAAAGGGCAATTTACTGCAAAAGGCGCTCGGGCTGCCGGTTGGTTCGGCGGTATTTGCCTGCCTGCTGGTAACTTCGGTGGTGGTGCTGCCTTTTTGGGTCTGGCTGGCGGGCAAGCTGGGCAAACAGCGCGCCTATATGATCGGGATGGTTTTCTGGGCGGTGGTGCAGCTGTTAATATTTTCCGTCCAACCTGGCCAAATTACTTTCATCCTGGTGCTGGCGGTTATGGCGGGCATCAGTGTCTCGACGGCGCATGTTCTGCCGGACGCGATTTTTCCGGATGTGATTGAGTGGGATGAACTGTTGACCGGTCGGCGGCGGGAGGGTATTTTTTATGGGGTCAAGAATTTTGTGCGCAAATTAACTGGTGCGTTGGCCATTTTTATTGCGCTGCAAGTGCTGGGTTGGTTTGGGTATCAGTCTCCGCCGGTTGGTGCGACCCAGTTTACCCAACCGGATTCAGCCCTGCAAGCTATTCGTTTTTTGATTGGCCCACTGGGAGCGATTTTGCTTTTTAGCGCGGTTACAATGGCCTGGTTTTACCCGCTGACGCGTGAGAAGCATGCCCGCATCCGGCGCCTGCTGGAGCGCAAGAAGAGCCGGGCTGCCGCAGGGCGTTGACCTGGCAATTAAATATAAATCAAAACGTCGCGCAGTCTGGTGCTGCCCGGATGCATCCGATTGCGCGACGGTAAGAAGACCAGGGCAGAAATTAAAGTATTTTTTGGGCGTTGGCGACATCAGCCTGGATCTGGGCGATCAGGGCTTCCACGGATGAAAATTTTTGTTCGGGACGCAGGCGTTCCACAAATTCCAGCGTGATATTCTGACCATAGAGATCTGCAGTGTGTTCCAGCAGGTGGGCTTCCACGCGTGGCAGTACTTCTCCGCTGGTAAAGGTTGGTCGCAGGCCAATGTTAACAACTGCCTTGTAGCGGCCCGCGGCTGTGATCGCCTGACAGGCATAGACACCATTGGCGGGTACTGCCTTGCGTGGTGGAATATCCACGTTGGCAGTCGGGATCCCGATGGTGCGCCCGCGCCCATCTCCGGTGATGACCGGGCCGCTCAGGGAGTAATAACGACCCAGTTTATTTGCCGCCAGGTTGACTGACCCCTCGGCGATAGACTGGCGGATGAGAGTCGATGAAATAACTTCATTATCGATCTGGAATGGTTCAACAGCCTGCACCAGGTAGCCGAACTGCTGGCCGATCTGACCCAGACGTTCAAAATTCCCGGCGCGGTTTTTTCCAAGGGCAAAGTCGTAGCCGATCAGTAGTTTTTGCAGGCCAAGGTGTTGGCTGAGATCTGCCATAAAGTCTTCGGCGCTGTGTTCGGCCAACTGGCGGGTGAATTCCATGCTGATGACCGCATCGATGCCCAGATCAAAGAACAGCGCTGCGCGTTCATCCGGGGTGGTCAGGTAGGGGATTTTTCGGTTCGCCAGCACCACAGCCGGATGTGGGTCAAAAGTAAGCACAACTGCAGGCGCGCCGTTTTTGTGCGCGCCTGCAGTCAGTTGATGGATAATTTGCTGGTGTCCGCGATGAATCCCATCAAAGACACCCACGGTAAGCCAGGCTTTGTCCAGATGAACGTCAGCCAGGGATTGATAACGTTGGGGCATACTCAATTGCCTGTTCTATTAGCGGCAAGATCCGGGCAGGTCAGGAGTAGAAAACTTTCTTGGGCTGCCATTCACTGGTGGTAGTATCCAGTTCCATCAGGGCGATCAACTCACCCGCCATACTGACGCCGCGCACCAGGTTGTTGATGCCAGGTACGACAGCTGGGTCGGCCGGGATGCGGTGCCCGTGTTTGACGTTTTCAACGGCATCCGGGTCCAGTTCAATGGCGGGCCAATCACCCAGGGCTTCGGCGGCCGGGATGAGGAATTGGTACCAGTTTCCGGCGCGGAAGGCTTCCTGCAGTTTGCGCAGGGGGGTGGCATCGCGCAGGCTGAAGCGTCCGCTCTTGGTGCGGCGCAGGCCTACCAGGTAGCCACCACAACCCAGGGCGTTGCCCATGTCATTGGCCAGCGAGCGGACATACGTACCGGAGGAGCAGTGCACGTCCACCACCACTTCGGGGGGTGCCCATTCAAGCACTTCCAGATGATAAACGTTGATCTTGCGTGGCGCAAGTTCCACCACCTCACCTTTGCGGGCCATGTCGTAAGCGCGATGTCCGCGGACTTTTACGGCCGAGTAGGGTGGAGGGGTTTGTTCGATTTCACCCACAAACTGTTTGAGAGTCTCTTCGAACTGGGTTTCGGTCACATTGAAGGGCGTGTTAGCCTGTTGGGTAAAGCGTCCATCCGCATCGAAGGTATCGGTGGAAGCGCCCATGCGGACAATGGCCTGGTAGCGTTTATCTGAGGCCGAGACATATTCGGACAGACGCACGGCTGGCCCAACGAGAATGACCAGCACCCCCGAGGCGCGCGGGTCAAGTGTGCCAGTATGACCGGCCCGACGAATGCCAGTGCCAAAGCGGACGGCGTTGACGACGTCGTGGGAGGTCATGCCGATGGGTTTGTCAATGACGAGCACACCGGAAATGGCATTCTTTAAATCTTGGTTATCCATAGTTTTTCTCCTGCCCCCCTAAAGATTGAGCATTTCCCGCGTGGCTTGCAGCACGCGTGGTTGAATTTCTTCGAGATTACCGGAGATATCTGCCCCGGCAGCTGCTTTGTGCCCGCCGCCTCCGAAAAAGGAGGCAATCTTAGAGACATCCACACCTGGCTGAAGGGCGCGCCAGGAAATTTTAACAGTCTTGTGTTGTTCCACGAAAACCATACCGACCACATGGTCTTCAATCGCCGAGATGATATTGATCAAATCGGCGTCATCGTTGCCACCGTAACCGGCATTTTTGCGATCTGTGACCCGCATGGTGGCGTAGACGATGCCATCCAGGGTCTTGAGGCTGGTCAACCCGGCACCCCAATAGCGCGCGGCAGAAAATGAACGACTGACCAGCGCGCGCGTATACAGGTCAGGCATGTTAATGCCAGTGTCCATCAGCAGGGCCATTTGTCGCAGGGAGGCGGGGGAAGTGTTGGATGTGCGGAAACCAAGCGTATCTGTGACGATACCGGTGGCCAGGTTGGCAGCTACATCGCGGGTGATCTCCAGGCCCCAGAGCGGCAGATGATCTGTCAGGACGGCTGAAGTAGCCACAGATTCCGGCTCAATCAGGTTCAGCACCCCAAATTTTTCGTTGGTGATGTGGTGATCGATGTTGATGTCTGGTTTGGTGTGGTTTTCAAATTGTTTACCAGTACGCTTGTAATCGGCGCAATCAACTGTAATAAAGAGATCGGGCTGACCTTGCGGTTCCTTCTTGATCAACTCACTACCCGGCAAATGCCGGAAGGAAGCTGGCAACCCATCGTTCAGTACCATCTGGACATTTTTTCCAGATTGCTTCAATGCCAGCCCCAAACCAAGTGTGGCTCCGATGGCGTCGCCATCGGGCCGGACATGTGAAACGATCATGATCTTGTTCGCAGAGGCTATTTTGGCATTAATTTCTGCGTCGATAGTATTCATACTTGCTTGAAACTCCTTGATCCCATTACCCACACTGCCCGGGTAGAACGAAGCCGGCCCGTAATATTCGACAATATCAGAATGCTGGCAAGCTGATTGTTTTCTTTATTTTTTTTCTTCGCGCAGTTGCGCCAGGATTTTTTCAATGTGATCTGCGTTTTCGGGGGTTGGGTCCCAGTGAAAGCGCAGACGTGGAAATGAGCGCAAATCGACCCGCCCGCTAAGGCTGCGACGCAAAAAACCGCTGGCACTTTCCATGCCCTGAACAATTTCAGCAGAGCGTGATTTACCTTCCACGGCCGAAACATAAACATCCGCATAGGCCAACTCGCGATCAACGCGCACGTCAGTCACATAAGCATCGTGCAAACGCGGGTCGCTGATTTCTTTGAGCAGCAAGTCTGAAATTTCTTCACGGATACGGTCTGCAATTTTTTGTAAACGAACACCAGATGGCATAATTTTATCTTCAATTTGTGAATAAAACAGAAAGACTTGGATCAGGCAGCGGTTCGGCCACAACCTGGCAACACAGATGAATCTCAGCTATTTTTTTCGAGGTTGTAGCATTCAATTATATCTCCAATCACCTCATCGTTGAAGTTTTTGAGGCCAATTCCACATTCGAAACCGGCTCGGACTTCACGCACGTCATCTTTTTCGTGCCGCAGAGAGGCTACTTCGCCTTCAAAGACGGTATCCGCTCCGCGCATAAGTCGGATCTTGCCATTGCGGCGCAGTTCACCTTCCAACACGCGGCAACCGGCGATCCGGCCGGTTTTGGAAATTGGGAAGATGGCCAGTACCTGGGCCCGGCCGATGTGTCTCTCGGTGAATACGGGCTCGAGCATGCCTTTCAGGGCTTTTTCAATGTCTTCGGTCAGGCGATAGATGATATCGTACAGGCGAATGGAGACGCCTTCAGATTCAGCCAGGCGTCTGGCAGTCACTTCGGCCTGCACGTTGAAACCGAGCAGGATGGCCTTGGAGGCTGAAGCCAGCATGACATCATTTTCACCGATATTACCGGTTTCTGAATATAGTACTTTCAGGGCAATTTCTGAACTATTGCTTTTGGCAAGCTCATTCAGTTCCTTGACGATTGGTTCGAGCGAGCCCTGTACATCGGCTTTCAGGATCAGGCGCAGTTCCTTGAGTTCACCTGCCTTGAAGCGCGCGAACAGGTCTTCCAGCGACATTTTCGCAGCGGTGGTCTGGTTTTTCAAGGCTTCCTGGCGCTTTACCACTATTTCACGCGCCACACGTTCGCTTTCGACTACTTCGAAAATTTCGCCAGCGGATGGAACGGCGTTCATACCCAAAACTGAAACGGGAATGGATGGGCCGGCTTTTTGAACGGGCTTGCCCCGATAATCATACATGGCTTTGATGCGGCCCTGCGAAATACCTGCCACCACCACCGCGCCGTTTTTAAGGGTTCCGTTTTGAACCAGCAGGCTGGCCATCACGCCCTTGGTTTTGTCTACTTCGGCTTCGATAACCGTACCGATGACTTTGCCTTGCGGGTTGGCGCGAATTTCCAGGCTGTCGGCCACCAGCAGGATGGAAGCCAGCAGATCGGTAATGCCGGTTTTCTGGCGGGCAGAAACCGGGACCACGATGGTATTGCCGCCCCATTCGTCCGGGACCAGTTCCAATTCAGAGAGCTGGTGTTTGACGCGGTCCGGGTTGGCGTTGGGTTTGTCGATTTTGTTGAGGGCCACGATCATGGGGACGCGGGCAGCCTTGGCGTGGGCGATGGCTTCGCGGGTCTGGGGCATGACACCATCATCGGCTGCCACGACCAGCACCACGATATCCGCACCCTGGGCGCCGCGGGCACGCATGGCGGTAAAGGCAGCGTGGCCGGGGGTATCCAGGAAGGTGATCAGGCGACCTTCTTTTTCAACCTGGTAAGCGCCAATATGTTGGGTAATGCCGCCGGCTTCGCCAGCGGCGACTTCCGTCAGGCGAATGGCATCCAGCAGGGATGTTTTGCCATGATCAACATGCCCCAGGATGGTGACCACTGGTGGGCGGGTGACCAGGTCGACGGTTTTTTCGTTGGCAATCTTCTGGCGCCAAAGTGGGATCTCACCGGATTCTTTTTGTTCTTCGACCAACTGTTCTTCAGGGCTGGCTTCGAAACCGAATTCAGCAGCCACGATGGCCGCGGTATCATAGTCAATCGTCTGGTTGATGGAGGCCATCACACCGTTTGACATTAGCTTTTTAATTGCGTCAATCGGGCTAATGCCCATCTTCTGTGCCAGGTCGCGCACACCAATCGCGACTGGTATCTCAATCTTTTTATCGCTCATAAGGATACCTCCAACTATGAAATACGCTGCCCGCTGGGGCGCCCTGGTTTCGCTATCCATGTGAGCGGATTATCTGTTCACATGGTGACTCATTCCCGTGCTATGATCGGGATCATCAGGCTTACGCATCTGTACTTTCAACTGCCGCCCGGGATTCAGCGGGTTCGTCCGGCAGGCTGGCAAAATATATTTCCAGTCTATGCCGGTCCTCGGGCGTCAGGGTTGTTTTCAATCCATTTGCAAGCCCGCCTTTAAAGGCGCGCTCCCAGCAGGATCTTAAATCATGTAAATAGGCTCCCCTGCCATTCATTTTGCCAGTTGGGTCAACGTAGACCCCATCCGGCCGCCGCACAATGCGGGTCAATGTTCGTTTGGCCAGTACGGTGCGGCAGCCCACACAGGTTCTTTGCGGGACATGCTTTCCCCTGGTGGGTTTTCCAGCCATCATGCTTACCAGTCTTCGCCGGTCCAATCGACGTCGCCGCGCTTGTGTTTCTTGCGACCAACCACTTCGCCGCGGTCTTCATCGAACTGGTACTCGACCGATTTCTTGCCTTTTTTGCCCTTCTTGTCGCCCTTGTCTTCTTCTTCGGCACCCGGCTTGAAGCTTTCTGGGCGAAGTTTGAACAATTCTTCGAAGGTTAAATCGCCAGTGGCTTCTTCTTCTGTGGCTGGTGCGCCAGGTGTGGCTTCAAGGGCCACAGCCTCAGGCTCAAGTTGGCCTTCCACGGCTGCGGGTGACTCGATTTCAGCGGTGGGGGCGGCTTCCATGCCAGCAACAACGGCGGAGACGGTCTCGGACCCGGTTTCTGGGGCGATTTCGACCACAGCTGGGGCTGTTTCCAGCGCTGCGGGTTCAACCACCTCAGGTTGAACGATCTCGGGTTCTGGTTCTGGTTCAGGCCCAAAGCGGGTTTCGACAATGGCTTTTTCGATGGCCTGAATGGCGCGCGGGCCAATACCAGCCAGACCCAGTACTTTATCCGGGCTGAGTTTCATCGCCAGCAGCAAGTCGCCAGCGCTGTTGTAATCAGCCTCGGTCAAAATGTTAAAGACATGCTCGGGCAGGCCCAACACATCCAGCGGCTGTTCAAAGGCCGATTCGTGGATACCGGAGCGGGCTTCGGCCAATTTTTCGGCGTTGACCTTGTCTTCGGCGCGCTGGCGTTCCAGGCTGCGACGTTCGACACGATCTACAAACTGAGCCAGGACGGTGTATTCTTCGGGTGGGATCGGGCGACCTTCGGCTTTTTTGCCCAGGATTTCGCTGACGCGCACCATATTTTCTTTTTCAAAATCGGCAGTCAGGCGCATGGCTGGTTCGGAGTGCAGCCGGCCAATGGTATCACCGGCAGCTTCCACCACGGATTTGATATCGATGCGCCAGCTGGTCAGCTTGGCGGCCAGGCGGGCATTCTGGCCATCGCGGCCAATGGCCAGCGAGAGCTGGTCATCCATGACTACCACGGTGCCGGTTTTTTCGGCTTCGTTAAGGTAAACACCGCTGACGCGCGCCGGGCTGATGGCCTTGGAGATGTAAATGACCGGGTCCGGGTTCCATTCGATGATATCAATTTTTTCATCGTGCAGTTCTTTGACGATAGCCTGGATGCGCATGCCCTTGACGCCTACGCAGGCGCCAACCGGGTCGACTCCGGCCTGGGTGGCAGATACGGCCACCTTGGCACGCTGACCTGGTTCGCGCGCAATGGCGCGAATTTCGACGATGCCATGGTAAATTTCAGGGACTTCGTTTTCAAGCAGCCGGCGCAAGAAGTTGCGGTGAGCGCGGGAGAGAATGATCTGGGGGCCGCGGGAACCGTCCTTGACTTCCATGATGATGGCGCGCAGGCGGTCGTGAATGCGGAATTTTTCACCGGGAATGCGCTGGTTGGCCGGCATGACGCCTTCGGCCTTCATATCCAGCCCGACCGTGGTGGTCTGGGGATTGCTGGCCTGTACGACACCGCTGACAATTTCGCCCAGCTGGCGTTCGAAATACTGCATTTGGGCGGCGCGCTCGGCTTCGCGAATGCGTTGCTGGATGACCTGGCGGGCTGTTTGGGCTGCCACGCGCCCGAAGTTTTGAGGAGTGGATTCGACGATGGCCATATCACCCAGCTGGATGGTTGGGTTGATCTTGCGGGCGTCCGAAAGTAGAACTTCGGTGCGCTCATCCTGGACATCTTCGACGACTTCTTTTTCGGCAAATACCATCACTTTGCCGGTATCTGGGTCTACTTTGGCTTCCACGTGCTGAGCGCTTGAGGCGTTTACGGCACGGCGGTAAGCTGACACCATGGCCGATTCCAGTGCTCCCAG
>CAZLJB010000048.1:0-12142 GCA_964559195.1 uncultured Anaerolinea sp.
CCCGCAGCGATGGCGGCGCGCAAACCCCGCATCACGTCTTGATAAAAGTGCAGATTGTGCCATGTCAGCAGCATCGGCCCCAGGATCTCCTCGGACCGGATCAGATGATGGATATAGGCCCGTGAATAATTTCGGCACAACGGACAACCGCATTCGGCCGACAGCGGACGGGGATCGTCCTGATGGCGGGCATTGCGTAAATTGACCGTGCCGTATTTGGTAAAAGCCTGCGCCGTCCGCCCGGACCTGGTGGGCATGACGCAATCGAACATGTCGATCCCGCGCAGCACCGCGCCGATGATATCCAAGGGCCGCCCCACCCCCATCAAATATTACTACATCGATAATGGAAGGATGTCTACCGGGAGTAAGTGTCTGATGTAGTTCATCACTGACTGCGTAAAGAACTGCCAAAACCCATGCGAGCCAGTTTTTTCTCTTGTCATGGTTGAGCCCAACCCAAATAGACACAGATAAAAAACCGTAACCCGTCATGTGACCGCCTTTTTTTATTAGCGTATCCCAAATGCCATAATTTGGCAAACTGGTTGCAGGTGTGGATGACGATATAAAAATGATTACCATTACCAAAGTGGCTGGAATCCAACGCAAGAATTTTGACATTCGTAGATTTTACCGCAGGTTTTGTGTTAAACTAACGGTCACAAAAGGAGAAAAAATAATGTCCGATCAAACAGTAGAAACCGAAGTTGAAGAAGTTGAAGAAGTCGTAATTGATGATAACGAGCCTGTTTACTATAAGCCACGCATCCTCAACCTGGTTGCCACGATTGCCGGGATTTTATCCTGGGTTGTTTTACTGGGCTTTATCGCAGTGGTCGTTGGACAATACCTGAACCTCACCGAGCTTTCGCAAGGTGCCCCTATTAGCAGTCTTCTTTCTCAAGCATCTGCCAAAGTCTGGATTTATACAAATCTGGTTATCCCTCTGCTCAGTGGACTTAGCTTCTTCTGTATTCTACAGGGCGTTGCAATTGGTTTAAACGTTTTGCTTGAAATTGATTTCAACATGCGCGAAACCAAGGAATAATTTTACATTTCATAAACACCAAATAAACAAAAAACCCGCGCTTTAAAGCGCGGGTTTTTTGTTTATTGTTTGTAATCGTCTCAACTTCCAGAAACCAAATTCAACAAAGCAGGTGGAACCCAAAAACTGCCAAAACCTGCTATACCAAGTGATATAGAAATCACGACGATGATAAAACCCAACGCAATCAGAATACGATCTCGCTTTTGATAAATCAATTCTTCGAGCCAGGTACGCGGTCCTACCACAAATGCTCGCAAATCCATCGCATCGATAATATCTTCCGAGCCGATTATCGCGTGAATTGTAACAGGCACAATAATTGGGCCAAGTTTGCGAACCTGCTCAATTAATCCGCCCTTGATCTTTTCCAATTCATAGCCCCGCGCTCTTTGGGCATCCATGGTCAACTGAAAATCCCGGCCAAAGGTGGGAATAAAACGCATGGTAAGATCCATGGCATAGGCAATTTTATCTGGAAGCCCCAGGCCTTTGAATGTAATTCCATAAAGTGCAGGATTTAGGGAATATGGAATTAATATCGTCATGGACGCAATGCTAAATACACGAAAAAATTGACTTATAGCAAAAAATGATCGTTCAACCGTTACATCCAGAGTAGGTCGCCAGCCAAGTATCGTAAATGGAGCGACAAATTGGCGCAGCAGATGTTCCTGCTTATATAATTCCTGACCACCTCGCCCCGTCAGAAATGTCAATATTGCAAAAAAGAATACAAACCCCCCAATAAAAATAAACGGGCGGCGAATCTCATCCCATTTCAATCCCGATGTAAATAACCAGAATAATGCGATCAGGAAGAGCGGAAGCAAGAATCGCAAATCCCAAAAAGCCAGAGTGGAAAACAAAAAACATAAATAGAAGATCACCCAGGCTCGAGGATCAAACCATTGTACAAATGAATTCCGTTTGCGGTAACGCCAGGCAACTAACATGATTTTCGGAAGTTTGTCCTATATTATAGCTGGCAGAGGGAAGTCGGATTGTTCAACCCGACCTCACTCTGCCAGCTCGAGGTCTACCTATCGTCCCGACTGACGTCGCACAGCGGCATAAGCAGCCACGAGCAACGGAACAAGTATAGCTGCGAAAATTAGATTCGGTCCGGCGGCAGGAAGAAATTCACCTACTACTGCAGCAGGCACACTAAAACCGTTAATCCAAATATCAGACAGGGCCGCAAAACCAATCCCAACAATATTTCCAAGCATTCCCCATGTTACCGCGGCGGCAACATCTTCGTTGCTTGCAAAACCAAACCGGACAGCCAATACCAGCACCAGGCCAATTAAAATTGAAATTCCTGCAAAAAGTGAAATCTTCGCATCGCCGAAAATGTTATTCGCCGGGTCAAAAAAGGTCATGTTGGATTGGCCAGGATTTGCAAAATAGAGCACAGCCGCGATTACAGCCAAACCACTGCTGATATAGAGCACCATATCCATACTCTTTTTCTTGTCCTTGAAAAGAAAAACCAGCCCAGCCACAAACCCTACCAGGCCATTACCAATGCTCCATTGGGGGGAAAGACCAAAACCAGTCAGGGCATCACCGAAAATATTTCCCACTGCTCCAGCAAAAAACCCAACTACAGGTCCGAATGCATATCCGAAAAACATCGGAATAGCAATCGCCGGGCGTAAGGAAACTTGACTTAAGGAAGGCACAACAAAAACTGTGCCATTGAAAATGTATGAAAAAATAGCATAAAGGGCTGCGCCAATTGCCATGTAAACCACTTCGCGAGTACCGACCTCCCATACCTTATTCTCTTTCGAGAAAAAGTAAACCGCGAAGGCAACAGCCACACCAAGCACTACAAAAGCAAAACGCAGTGGAAGGGTGGCCTGGTCAACCGTAAAATTGAATGGGCCTAATTTTTCAGTCGTCCCCAAACCGAACATAATTATGGCAAATATTGCCAACAGGACGGCTAACGCCCCAAGAACAGAAAGAAGCTTTTTATCCATTTCATCCTCCATTGAAGTTTTTTTCAATCATCCGCACGCGCGGATGGTATTCCTATCATAGGGCATCACAAACAAAAATCCGGAATTAAATTATGACAACTCAGATATGTGATAAAGCCTCAGCTCGCATAAAATGACCGGTTTTTGGCAACAATTCCAGATTTAGATCCAACAAAGAAGTGGGCACGACTCGGCAGGCTTTGAGCAATTCATAATCTCTCAGCACAGCTTCAGGTGTTCCATCAGCACGAACTTCTCCATCAGCGACTAAAATCACACGGTTGGCATAAATAACAGCCATATCCAAATCGTGTGTAATATACATTATCGCATCAAAATCAGGAATTTGCACAATCGCATCCATAAAGCTTATATAATTTTTGTAATCCTGTCCAGCAGTAGGCTCATCCATCACAAGAATCTTGGACCGCATCGACAAGATGGCTGCAATACTGACTCGCTTCTGTTGTCCGAAAGACAGGGACAAGGGTGCGTCCTGCTCTTTATCAGCCAGATTAACAATCCGAAGAGACTCTTTCACCTGTCGTTCTATCGCATCAACTCCAAAATTCAAATTCTTTGGGCCAAAGGCCAGTTCTTCATGCACGGTTGGTGCAAAGAGCATGTGACTTGGACTCTGAAAAACATAACCAAGCGTACGGGCAATTTCAGCAACACTGGCTTCTTGCGTATCCTTGCCATTCACCAACACCTGGCCTGATTTGGGTTTAAGCAAACCAATTGCATGTTTAACAAATGTAGTTTTGCCTGCTCCATTGGGACCAAGAATCGCAATAACATCGCCTTTATTTATTTCAAGGCTGATACCGTGTAATATTTCGCGTTCAGATTCGTAACCGAATGTGACATTTTCAAACCGGACAAGAGGGCTGGCTGGACTAAGTTCACCATTAACAGATGACGGATGGAATTTTACTTCAGGTGGAACCGGGTCATTTACCGCCCGCTTACAAATCATCCTGGCAGGCAGTTTGACATCATGATAATCCACCACACTTATTAACCCATCAGCATCGCCAAGGTAACGAATCTCCCCTTCTGACATGTACATTACGCGATCAGGGTTGATTTTGAAAACATCCTCGACCCTGTGCTCCACCATTAATACCGTCAGCCCACCATCAACAAGCTGACGAACAATTGAAAGAGTTTCCAAGGCTGAGACTGGATCCAGGCTGGCAAGAGGTTCATCTAATAGTAATACCGATGGGCGCATGGCGAGCACTCCGGCCAGGGCCACCTTTTGCTTCTCTCCGCCTGAGAGGTTAAATGTTTCACGATTGCGCAGATGGAAAATATTTAGATGCCTAAGGGCTTCATCCGCCCGTTCAATTATCTCACCCCGGGGCAGAGCCATGTTCTCCAATCCAAAGGCCACCTCATTGATCACCTTTGTCCCCAGAATTTGGCGTTCCGGGTCTTGCAATACCGTTCCAACCAATTGCGAAATACGTGACAATGGCATTTTGCTTGTATTCTGGCCAGAAATCAGCACACTTCCTTGTAACTCTCCTTTATAGGAACGCGGGATTAAACCATTGATACAGCGAATCAGGGTTGTCTTTCCACATCCGCTGGCACCTGCCAGCAGTAGTAATTCCCCTTTTTCTGCTGAAAAAGAAATGTTATTGATGGCAGTTCCGGCCCGATCACGGTATCGAAATGAGAGCTTTTCTACGACGAGAGGCGAATCAGCCATTATTTTTCATCCAGGATGACTTCAATTGAGTTTCCAACAACCGCACCAAGCTGCTCTGACGCACTACCATTTACTACCGAAACAATCAGATTGCCAGTACTACCCATTAAAGCAATTAAATCTCCAACTGCTTTTTCTCCAAAGGTATTTACCAATCCTATAATCTGAACATCAGATATCTGGACGCGAAATTTATCCATCAAACTGAAAGTCTCGCCCAGGTCTTCAAGCCGGATATTGGATGCCAGATTTCCGAAATGATCAATATGAATGATCTCTCCAATCCAACCAGTACTGGTTTTTTGCGATTTTGGCAATACCAACCGGACAGGGTTGTCAAATGGATCACCCATTTGTTCTAGCAACACCCCAGACGCAATATGGGCCGCCACTGGAGCGAAAATATCCCTACCATGAAAAACATGGGAAATCGTGGAAAGCCAAAATTCCGGCTTGTTTAGATGGACAAACTCGCAAGTCCAACCCTGTTTTTCCGAATACTCCAATAACTGCGTGATAGTTCCATTATCCGGCCCCACATAAAATTGATTTCCAAGTCTGGCAGCCATCGGACGCCGTGCGGTACCCACCCCTGGATCAACCACCACCACATGCACAGCATTTTCAGAAAAATATGGCGCCGAGCGGAACAACACCAGCGACGCCTCGCGTACGTTTTGCGCAGCAATCATGTGACTGAGGTCCGAAATTTGTGCCTGTGGACAAATACTCCAAATCACCCCTTTCATCACTCCAACATTGCCATCTTTAATCCCAAAATCTGTCATCAGAGAAATCACCGGCACAAAATCATCTCCAGAATATAAATTTGATCATTATTCATCAAATTATAGTGCAAAGTCAAGCCAGAGTGTCACCAGTTTTTAAATTGAATAAATGGCAAACCAAAAAATTAATCTTAAAATTCTGGAACCACCCAAATTATTATTCCATGATTGTCATGCGGGCTGGCTTGGGCAAAAACACAACCACTGTGGGTTGTTTGGGTATTCGGAACGGTCATGGTTCATGTTTTGTTTGGGAGAACATTCGGACAGAAATGTGTAGTGCCTGTGAGATATGCAGATTTACGAGTCCATCTTAATGATCAGACCTTTTCATCTGAGGGAGGCGGCTCTATACCTAATCAGTTCCAACATTCTTTCAACATTCTTTGATAAACTCGAAACATTAATGCTAGTATAATATTTTCGAATTTGTTCTTCATTTTTGTTTCACGGGAAGTCACTTGCGCATCATTCAAACCTCCATCCCTGATCTTTTAATCCTCGAACCCAAGGTATTTGGCGATGAACGTGGGTTTTTTATGGAAACTTATCAGGCCAGCCAATTTTCAAAATTGGGACTGCCAACCCAATTTGTCCAGGATAATCACTCCGGATCCCGCCAGGGCATTCTCCGAGGATTGCATTACCAAATCCGCCAGGCACAAGGAAAACTTGTACGGGTGGTCTCTGGCGAAATATTTGATATCGCTGTAGATCTGCGCAAATCGTCCCCCAGTTTTGGTAAGCATGTCAGCGCCACCCTATCCGCCCAGAATAAACACCTTTTCTGGATCCCAGCTGGCTTTGCGCACGGCTTTTACGTTCTCAGCGACTGGGCCGAGATCATTTACAAGGCCACTGACTTTTATGCCCCAGAATGGGAACGGACGATCATGTGGAACGATCCAGACCTGGGCATCTCCTGGCCGTTGATTGACCAACAGCCACCGGTTCTTTCTGCCAAGGATGATGCCGGAATACCGTTTAGCGCTGCCGAAACTTATTGACCTTCAAGGAGAAATGTAATATGCAAAATATTCTTGTAACCGGCGGGGCAGGTTTTATCGGGTCCAATTTTATTCGGTATCTGCTTCAACAGGAACCCGGGGCACTCATTATCAATCTGGATGCGCTGACCTATGCAGGCAGCCTGGCCAATTTGCAAAATCTACCGGACCCCGATCGCCACATTTTCGTCCAGGGTAATATTTGCGATTCCGGATTTATTAGCGGGCTCTTCCAGAAATATCAGATAGATACGGTGGTTCACTTCGCGGCTGAAAGCCACGTCGACCGCTCCATCCTGGGGCCAGCTGAGTTTGTGCAGACCAACATCGTGGGAACCTTCACCCTGCTGGAATGCGCCCGCCAGGCCTGGCGTCCAGAACAATCCGACCAAGCGCTGGTCACCCGTTTTCATCACGTCTCCACCGATGAAGTCTTTGGCACACTCGCACCAGCAGACCCACCTTTTAATGAAGAAACTCCCTATTCTCCCCGTTCGCCCTATTCAGCTTCCAAAGCCGCCAGCGATCACTTGGTGCGCGCCTACCACCACACCTATGGCCTACCTGTCACCCTGACAAACTGCACCAATAACTACGGCCCCTATCAATTCCCAGAAAAATTGATCCCACTCATGATTCTGAACGCTCTGGAAGGCAAAGCCCTACCAGTTTACGGTGACGGCCAGCAGGTGCGGGATTGGCTATATGTCGAAGATCACTGCGAGGCCATCCACCTGGTGCTTACGAGAGGCCGCCTGGGAGAAACCTATGCCATCGGGGGCAACAACCAACCGGCCAATCTGGAGATTGTCCAGACCATTTGCGATGTTCTGGATGAACTGCTGCCTGCTTCGTCTATCGCACCACACGCCTCCCTGCTCAAATTTGTCCAGGACCGGCCAGGACACGACCGACGCTACGCCATGGACATCACCAAAATACAACACGAACTCGGCTGGCAGCCGCGCCAGAACCTGCAAAGCGGGCTGGCCAAAACTGTACGCTGGTATTTGGAAAATCCCGAATGGGTGGCAGCTATTCGCAAAACTGGCGATTACCAGACATGGCTTCATAATAATTACGCCCAAAGAGGGGATAAATAATGAAAGGTATCATATTGGCAGGTGGCAAGGGCACTCGACTCTACCCGATCACGACCGGTATCAGCAAACAGCTGCTGCCCGTCTACGATAAACCCATGATCTATTACCCGCTTTCCATGTTGATGTTGGCGGGTATCCGCGAAATCCTGATTATCAGCACCCCGGAGGACTTGCCTGCCTTCCAGCGCTTGCTGGGTGATGGCAAAAAATGGGGTTTGGTCTTCAGCTACGCCGAACAACCCGAGCCGCGCGGCCTGGCAGAAGCCTTCATCATCGGGCGCGATTTTCTGGGCGGCCAGAGCGCCTGTTTAATCCTGGGCGATAATATCTTCTACGGTCAGGGGCTGGCTCAAATTTTGCAAACGTATGCAGCCATGCAATCCGGCGCACTGATATTTGCCTACCCGGTGCGTGACCCGGAACGCTTTGGCGTGGTGGAATTTGACCAGGACGGCAAAGCCATCAGCCTGGAAGAAAAACCGCTTAAACCGAAATCCAACTTTGCCGTACCCGGTATCTATTTTTTCGATGCCAACGTGGCCGAGATGGCAGCCGGGCTGCAGCCCTCCCCGCGCGGCGAGTTAGAGATCACCGACTTGAACCGTCTCTACCTTGAAAAAGGCCAGTTGCAGGTGCACGAACTGGGCCGCGGCTTCGCCTGGTTGGACGCCGGAACGCATGAATCACTGATGCAGGCCGCCAATTTTGTCCTGGCTGTCGAAGAACGCCAGGGACTACTAGTTTCCTCACCCGAGGAGATCGCCTACCGCCAGGGTTACATCAACAGCGCCGAATTATTGCAGTTAGCCCTCCCAATGAGTGGAAATGGTTACGGCCAATATCTGATCCGGCTGGCACAACAGGTTCAGAAATGAAGATCCTGCTGCTTGGTAAAAACGGGCAGCTCGGCTGGGAATTACAACAAAGCCTGGCATCACTCGGCTCGCTCAGCGCGCTGGATTTCGAGGAACTCAACCTGGAAGATTTTGAAGCCGTGCGCAGGACCATACGCGAGTTGAAACCGCAAGTTATCGTCAACGCTTCCGCCTATACAGCCGTCGACCGCGCCGAAAGCGAAGCAGAAAAATGTTTTAGCATCAACGCCAGCATCCCGGCCTTGCTGGCCGAGGAAGCCCTGCGCTTGAAGGCCAGCCTGATTCACTACTCAACCGATTACGTCTTTGACGGCCAAAAAGGCAGCTCTTACATTGAAGAAGACACACCCAGGCCCCTGAATACCTATGGAAAAAGCAAATTGGCTGGCGAACAGGCCATCCAGGCCCTGGGAGGCTCGTATCTTATCTTTCGCACCGCCTGGGTCTACAGTCTGCGCCGCGACAGCTTCGTCACCAAGGTCAAGCAGTGGGCTCGCCAGAATCAGACCCTGCGCATCGTGGAAGACCAGATTTCGAACCCCACCTGGGCCCGCACTTTGGCCGAAGCCTGTACCCAAATCCTGGCCAGCGGCACAGACTCCCTGCGCGAGCGCAGTGGTCTTTATCACCTGGCAGGTGCTGGACATACCAGCCGGTTGGAATGGGCCCGGTTAATTTTGGAACTAGACAGTGCCAGGCATGAACAACTGGCAAAAGAAATCGTGCCAGCCCTGACATCCGACTACCCAAACCCGGCCGAGCGGCCACTATTTTCTGCGCTGAACTGCGAGCGATTTTCAGACACCTTTCAAATCAAGATACCTGGCTGGCAAGCATTCCTGCGTCAGGCCATGGAAACTTGAAAGCTCCTGCACTCCAAGGAACAGAATCATCGCTGAAATCGCCCTTGACGAACAGGGATTGGAAAAGGCCATGTTTTCTGAAAAGTTGGGGAGGCAGTTCTGGAAAACAGAATGGTTATTTTGGAATTTTAATCCGACTTCTCGGGAGCCTCCCTATTCATGTGAGCCACTTTTCCGGATATGTTCTGTGATTGAAGCGGTAGGGAAACTAGCATTTTATTGGTTATCAAAGCAAAGATTAATCGATACAACAGTATGCGAAAATTTAGGTAGAAAACTTAAAATCGAATCAGTAATTCCAGGGAATATGGGCACCTGAAATATTTTATTCGGTTCAACAAGAACTGATACAACCTGGTGAAACCAAATGGAATCCTACATTTAAATAGTCAGCTCATTTGAAGATAATTTGACGAGAATCTATGAACCAAATTGAAGACAAAAATTTATTACCTCATGTATGCGTAATAATTCCGTTATACATGGCTCATGAACTGATCGCGGCTGTCCTGAAAAATATTCCAGATTTTATAAGTACAATCGTTGTAGTCGATGACTGCAGTCCTGACGATTCTTACGAATGCGCCCTGGCAGTAAATGATTCACGAATTCATTTTGTGCGTCATGAAACAAATCAGGGCGTGGGAGGCGCAATACTGAGCGGATATCAAAAAGCAGTTGGTTTGGGGGCAAAGATCATTGTTAAAATGGATTCTGACGGCCAGATGGATCCGGATTATCTCATGCCATTGATTACACCCATTTTGGCTGGTGAAGCAGATTATGCCAAGGGCAACCGCTTCCTGCATAGTCGTCAGTTAAAATCAATGCCGCTGCTTAGGCGAATTGGCAATTTAGGCTTGTCGTTTCTAACCAAGCTGGCATCCGGTTATTGGAATATTTTTGATCCAACCAATGGATATACCGCCATCGCGGCATCTGTAGTAAACCTGCTCGACAGGGATGGTATTGACCGACGCTATTTTTTTGAGACGAGCATGTTGTTAGAATTAGGGCTTTTACGGGCAGCTGTCCAGGATGTTTATATTCCTGCTCGTTATGGAAACGAAACCAGCCACCTTTCTGAATGGCAAGCACTATTTAATTTTCCCCCAAGATTATTTTCAGGCTTTCTTAAACGTATCTGGATCCAATATTTCTTAATCGATTTTACCCTGGTTTCTTTTTATCTGCTGAGCGGAGCAGGTCTGCTAGGGTTTGGGGGTATTTTCGGTCTTTATCACTGGTGGCTTTCTGCACAGCTTCAGATAACAACTCCGACGGGCACCGTCATGTTATCCGTACTACCCATCATTCTCGGAGCGCAATTTTTACTACAGGCAATTGCCCTGGATGTTCAAAATGTCCCCAACCGCATCATTCATGATTAGTTTTGGTTTGAATTATAATCACCCGCTCATATTAAATTTCCACCTTCGATAATCGGATAGTCGCATGGGAGAATTCATCAATGGAAGACATGCTCACAAAGCTTAGCACCTTTATCACCCGGGATATTCTAAAACAACCCAAACGCAGCCTCGGCCCGGATGAAACCCTGATCTCAAGCGGACTGATCGACTCTTTCAGCCTGGTCGATCTGAGCCTGTTTATTGAAGATACCTTTGGCGTACGAATTCAAGATACAGAACTCAACGCAGAGACCTTTGACACACTGGCACAGCTGGCAGCTCTGATCCAATCCCGGCAATAGCTGATTCGCGCCACCATTTCCGAGCCAATCATCTCAATCATTTCTCCCTTTGAACCTTTATGACTTCGACAAACACCCTTGCCAGGCGGTTGCAACAGCTGCAGCTGGCCAGCCCCGACAGTACCGCTATCATCTTGCAGCAGGCCGGGCAGGCTGACCTACTGCTCACCTACCAGGCACTCTGGCAGGCAGCCGGTGGGTACGCGCGCGCCTACCAGCAGGCCGGGCTGCAGCCAGGGGAAGTCGTAATCCTGATCTTGCAGCATGGCCCGGACTTGTTGCAAGCCTTCTGGGGGGCAGTCCTGTTTGGCGCGATCCCATCCATCATGCCTTTCCTGACGGAAAAACTTGCGCCTGAGCGTTACCGGGCCGATCTGACCAGTTTGCTCTCCATCACCCGGCCCGCCGCGATTGTGACCTACCCAGAATTCAAAACTGACCTGGAAAGCGCAATCCAGCCGGGATCTTCCGTGCGCAAGATTATCCTGACCAGTCAGCTGGAGCCGTCAGACAAACAGGATCTTGATTGGCAGCCAGGCCTGGCGCGTGCGCCACAGGAGATCGCGCTGCTGCAGCATTCATCCGGCACGACCGGCCTGCAAAAAGGCGTGGCGCTTTCACACCAGGCTATTCTCAACCAGCTGAACGCCTACAACCAGGTGCTGGGCATCAACGAGCAGGATGTGGTCGTATCCTGGCTGCCGCTTTATCACGACATGGGCCTGATTGCCGGGTTCATGCTGCCCATTCTGACCGGCATACCACTCGTGCTGCTCTCCCCTTTTGATTGGGTGCGGGCCCCATACCGGCTCTTCCAGGCTGTCAGCCGCTATCAGGGCACACTTTCCTGGCTGCCCAATTTTGCCTACAACTTTTGTGCCCAAAAAATTCGAGCGCGAGATATCGAAGGAATTGATCTCAGCAGTTGGCGCCTGATAACAAACTGCTCAGAACCGGTACGCTGGGAAAGCCACCAAATCTTTTACCAGAGATCGGAAGAGCACACGTCTGAACTCCAGTCACCTGAAGC
>CAZLJB010000049.1:0-5556 GCA_964559195.1 uncultured Anaerolinea sp.
GGCTGACCGCCCGGCGCCAACAGAGTAAGATCATACTGACACCATAACCCTGTCACCACAGGAACAATAAACCTATGAGTAAAAACGACAACTTCCTTAGTGAAAAACCAAAAAAAACTGGCGCCAGGAACAAACCAAATCAGGATTTAATCTGGAATGTGCTGACAATTTTGATGCTGTTACTGACTGTGGGCGCGGGAGTCTTCATTATCAACCTGGTCAGGAATCCCTATTCCCGCCTCAACCCTTTTGCGCCAAGTACACCTGTCCCACCGCCGGCAACCGCAACCTGGACACCCATCGGGTATGCTTCAACCTGGACGCCAACCCCCACCCTGCCGCCAACCAGTACCGCCACACCTCGCCCTACCTTTACATTGGTTGCCAGCCCAACTTCTTATAAAGTTGCCACTTCCACGCCAGTTTACACACCTACCCTGGCGGCGTCTCCCACGCGTACGCCCAAGCCAACTGGGGCACCGTATGCCATCACCGCTACCTACAACGACAGCACCTCTTTTAATTCAGACTCAGGCTGCAGCACTATTTACGTCGCCGGCCAGGCGCTGGACCCCAAAAACAAACCGGTTATTGGTCTGTTCGTCAAGCTGGGCGGAGGCGTTCCAGGCAAGACCATCTTCCCCGTGCTGACCACTCTGACCGGGATTGATAAGGTTTATGGTCCAAGCGGCTTCGAATTTAACCTCAAAATCGCCCCCGTAGCATCCAGCCAATCACTCTGGATTCAGCTGGTAGACCAGGCCGATGCACCACTTTCTGAACAGTTCAAATTAGCCACCTTCAAGGATTGCAAAAAGAACCTGATCCTGGTGCGTTTCCAGCAAAAATAAAGATAAGACTGGGTTTCGGTGGGAAATTAATACGCCGAAACCCAGTCTGCCAATCACAGGCATTGGGCCAGTCTTTGCATCAAAAGTTATGGGGCTTACAATAACCAGTGGTTACCTGGGTCGAAAGAGGGTCGTCCCAAATAACCACTAGAAAAACAACTTACACTTCCAGCTATTCAATCCAGCCAAAAAGATCCTATTTTCAAGGTCTTATTCCACAGCCACATTCCAGTGGCTATATTTTGGTAGTTGACCATGTACTACCTCGTTGAATAAATCCCTCAGCCTGGCCGTGATTGGCCCAATTTGTCCGGTGCCCACCGGGCGATGATCCACTTTGGTGACCACCATGACCTGAGCCGCAGTGCCTGTCATGAAGAGTTCTTCACACACAAAAGCCTCGGTCCGGTCAATCGAACGCTCCACCACCTGCAGCCCAAGTTCTTTTTGGGCCAGTTCAATCACCGTACGGCGGGTAATACCTTCCAGGATATTTTCGTAAACCGGCGGTGTGATCAAAACACCCTCCCGCACCAAAAAGACATTCATAGCGGTGCCTTCGGAAATGTGTCCATTATTGTCCAGCACCAGAGCTTCATCAAACCCGGCCCGAATGGCATCCGTCTTCATCAGGGCTGAGTTGGCATACGCGCCGCTGATCTTGCCGCGCGCAGGTATAACATTATCATCCACCCGGCGCCAGGACGAGACCGTGACATGAGCGCCATCTTCATTCTTGCCATAAGCCCCAAACGCCAGCGCAAAAATCGAGACTTCATCACGCAGATCGTGCAGGCGAACGCCAATTCCAGCATCCGCTTTATAACACAATGGGCGAATGTAAACATCCTGCTGCCAACCATCCAATTTGAGCAAATCAATCGTCACCTGGGTCAGGCTTTCAGGGGTATGCGGCAGTTCCATCGCCAGGATCCTGGCAGAATTTAAAAACCGTTTGTAATGATCATAGGGACGGAATACAAACAGCTTTTTCAGCTCAGCATTCCAATAGCCGCGCAGCCCACCAAAAGCCGCCGTACCATAATTCAATCCATGCGTGGCAATGCTGATCTTGGCATCCCCGAATTGAACGAATTTTCCTTCAAAATAAGCATGCTGGGTTTGGTCCATGGAACATCTCCGCCAGAATAATTTGGGCTAACAGCTGCCAGGCATCAAAGCAGCTAAAAGTTTTGAATCACCGGAAAAAACAATCTGGATAAAACTGACTTCCAAACCTGATAACAAACCTTCTAATATCCCGAGTCTAAATGATATGCGCAATACAGGTTTTCGGAGGCTAATTGCGCAGAAGATTATACTCCAGGCTTTACAAATCCCGGCACTTTGTTTTTTGTTTTTTAAACACAAAATTTCTCGCTTGGGTTTATCGCAAAGGATTCTTCCCTTGAATATTTCAGCTCAAAATGAGAATTACTGTTTCAGGCAAAGGGGTTGGATTGAGAGGTAAGAACAGAATGATATTTTATTACAAGCAAACATCCGATTTTTGCTTGCTATACCTGCAAAATCAGGATAGCAATATGGCTGAAATTACCCAAAAAATCTTTTTTGAGTTTTATTACAAGTGTTAATATGATTGCGAATTATCATTTGGTGAAAAAAAAAATGGAATTCTTGCGATTGGCAAAAAGTAATGAGCAAAAGGCAGCGCTCCGGCTTATTTCAAAAACAGGCTGGACAATAATCAAAACAAGAATTATAATTTATTTAGATACTTATCTATTTAATTAGACAGGATATGTACAACTTATGAATCAGAATGAAATGTTGGAATTTGTAAAAGCATTGTGCCATGCCGACCGGTTGCGGGTCATTGGCGCACTGGCACAAAAATCTGCTTCGACCCGGGATATTTCGGATGCACTCGGCATGCATCCCGACGATGTGACTCAACACCTGGGAATGTTGAAGCAGGCTGGAATTATACGGGAACAGGCTGAAACCTGGTCACTGGATACCAGAAATATTGAAAATATCTCAAAGCGCCAATTTTCAGGGCAACCACGTCAGGCCTACGCGCCTTCACCGGATTTGAGTGAAATTCCACGTAAAATTCTGGCAACCTATCTGGAAGCAGATGGCAGAATCAAGCATATCCCATCCGAGCCTGGTAAGTTACTGGTCATCTTGAATTATCTATTGGAGGCTTTTACCCCGGGGATTATTTATACTGAAAAAGAAGTCAACATGATCATTCGCCGCTTTCATGTCGATACCGCCGGATTGAGACGGGACATGATTGATCGCGGAATACTGCAACGAAAAAGCGATGGATCGCAATATTGGAGACCGGAATGAGTGAAAACACCGAATTGGTGATTATATTCAAAGCGCTGGCCGATGCAAGCCGCCTGAAAATCGTGGGGCTGCTGGCTCAACGGTCTTACACAGTCGAACAATTGGCAGCCATGTTAGAGCTTAAAGCACCGACCATATCCCACCATCTATCACGCCTGGCAGAAGCTGGCCTGGTTTCAGCCCGGGCAGAAGGCTATTACAATGTTTACCAGTTGGAGAAGGAAGTTCTCAAAAACCACATGCAACTCATTTTATCAGGTGAACAGATCACAGCAGTGACGGCCAATGTCAATATGGAGGCTTTTGAGCAAAAAGTGGTCAGAGATTTCAGCATGCCGGATGGACGCTTAAAAACCATCCCGGCCCAACGCAAAAAGCTAGAAGCCATCTTGGGCCATATCCTTCAGGCTTTTGAACCAGGAGTACGCTACAGCGAGAAACAGGTCAACGAAATATTGGCCCGTTTCCATGCCGATACAGCTTCGCTGCGCAGGGAGTTGGTGGCAGCCCATCTGATGCAGCGCGAAGGCGGTGGCGGAGATTACTGGAGAGTGGAATAAAAAACATTTGGGGCACCATTAGCCGGTGCCCCAAATGTTTTATTTTCTTGAGTGGATTGTAAAAATTTCATTCGATGCGAATAGCCTGGTGAGCGGCTCGGCCTCCAGGGCCATTACCCGGCCATTTGCGAAATAATCGAAGTTAAATTCGGTCATGTCGCCCGCCTTTTTACCAGGAACCGGCATTAACCTGCCGGTCAGCGGCTTATGAAGACGCAAAGCCAACCCGGCAATATCCAACAAAAGCGCAGCAACCTGGTCATTGGTGACATCACCCGGCAGCGGGACAGTGTCCAGGCCGGTGCCACAGACTGCAGAATACATCAACAGGTCCTTGACAGTCAACACGCTATCAGCAGAACGCTTTGCCAGGGTGGCATCTTCCAGGACAGGCAGCATCAACCCGCTAAAACCAGCACGTGGAAAATCGGCCCGATCAATGGAATCGGTCAAAATACAGGCAGCGGCCAGGGAGCCATGCCGTCCAATCCTTGGAGCGCCAATACTTTCAATTACAGAGCCAAGCGAACGTCCGTCGGCTGGGAAAGGCGCAAGCGAAAAATCAATCCCCCCGAACTTGACATTGAAGCGAAACTTGAGCGGCTCGGCGGCATAAACCAGTTTGCGGGCGTGATTTTCCAATTCGTCAATCAGGTTTTTGCGACCTTCTTGGATGGTCTTTGCGTTTGCAAAAGCCTCCACAGCCAGATCTGCCGATTCAAGCGCAAGCGCAAAAGTGGGTTGATCGCCATCATGGTAAGCTGCCGGAAAAAACGGCCCGCCTGGCGGCACATTGGCCAGGGCGGCAAATCGCAAGTTGGCAAACCCATCCGGCGATACGGTGGCATTCCGAATAATGACTTCAGCGCAGGCTCGCAGTGCAGGCAGATAAATACCATCATGGTGAGACGCCATGATACCGGAGAAAAAAATATTTTTCGAGGCAGCAATCGCATCCGGGATCATTTCATAACTTTCAGGGATATCCGGCAGGGCCGGGCCAAGCGAAGCGTAATCAATCCCATTTGCGGCAATAGCGTTGCTCAGCTTCTGGGCAAAACGAGGCGTCAGGCTGATCGCATCTGCACCCAGCAGGTTGGTAAACGGAACGCTGGCCAGACGCGTGGATTGGATTTCATAGCCAGCGTTTTCAAAAGCTGCGCGCGCCGTTGAGAGAAAGATACCTGCCTTCTGAATTCCCTCATCTTTAAGCGGCCAGCCAACATTCATAAAATAGGTGATCGAACGGATTTTCATTAAACCTCGCTTCTTTGGCGGACAACTTCAAACAAGAGTACTGAACCAGCAACTCCTGCATTCAATGATTCTATTTTACCCGGCATTGGAATGTTAACGACAGAATTCGCCAGGGTTCTTGCGGATTGACTGGCTCCGTCGGCCTCGCCGCCCACAATTAAGGCTAAAGGTTGGCGGAAATTTGCATCCCAGCAGGAAGCTTGACCTTCAGCCCCCGCCAGAAAGGTGGTCACACCAGACAGGCTGGCTCGAATTTCATCCCAACCCAGGCTGCAAATCTTGATCCGAAAGTGTGCGCCCATACCTGCGCGCACGACTTTCGGCCCGAATGGATCGGTGGTCTCGGGTGGAATAAAGACAAACTGAGCGCCCGCTGCAGCGGCGCTGCGAATCAGTGTACCCAGATTGCCAGGATCCCGAATCTGATCTGGAATAAGCACAAAACTTAACGGGCCATCATCCTGAAAACTGGACTCTGGCAGTTTCAGAACAGCCACTAGGCCCTGGCTTGATTCTGTCTCGCCAGCCGAACGCAAAAGATTGGGCAGCACTTCTTCAATCTCCAC
>CAZLJB010000049.1:5656-12121 GCA_964559195.1 uncultured Anaerolinea sp.
GAAAACTGCCAGTTCACAATAAAACTCCAAAAAAGGATAAAACCAACCTGAGAATCGCTGAATGCGACAGCAGACAGGCGCCATTCTGATAAAATGGAGGCATGACAGCCCTGCCCTTCTTGCGCCGCCGTCGAAAGCGCCATACCCTGGAACGCCAGCACCATCAGAATCGATTGACAGGCGGGTTAATTTCCATTGGTCTGACACTGTCTGTAATATTAGGCGTGCTAATCCTGGGCGGGGCCTTTACCTATGCTGCCATCACCGCCGATCTTCCAGCGCCTGAACAGCTTGCGGCCCTGCTGGATCCGGTCAATGGCAAATTGATGCAGCCAACCCGGATTTACGATCGCAGCGGCAACCACGTTTTATCCATTTTGTCGCCTGGAAACACGTCGCGAGTCTACGTTACCAGCCAACCCGATGCCCCCACTCATTTGCCCGCGGCTTTGCTCCAGGCTACCGTGGCACTGATTGAACCGGGCTTCTGGTCTCAGCCCGGCTACCGGTTGGATGACATCACCAACCCCGAGGCGCATGCCACCCTGGCTCAAAAACTGGTTGCCAACCTGCTTTTGTGGGATGAACCTGCCGGCTTGCGGCGCTCCATCCGCGAACGGTTGCTGGCAGCCCAGATCACCTCGCACTTTGGGCGAAGAAAAATCATCGAATGGTATCTTAACAGCGCCAATTACGGACATTTTGCTTACGGGGTCGAGGCGGCCGCGCAACTATACCTGGGGAAACCCGCCTCTCAGATCAACCTTGCTGAAGCAGCCCTGTTAGCTTCCATCAACCAATCGCCCGCCATTAACCCACTGGATGCGCCCCAGGCCGCCTTACAACGCCAGCAAGAAGCCCTGAAGCTGATCCGGGCAGGTGGTATGGCTTCGCAGACCGAATTTGAACTGGCCCAAAAAACCAGCCTGGTATTCTCAAAGACTTCACCCCAACCAGACAGTGCGCCTGCCTTCATTGCACTGGCTTTATCCCAGGTTGAAACCCGATTTAACCTGGCGCGGGTCGAGCAAGGCGGGATGCAAATAATCACCAGCCTTGATTATGACGTGCAGCAGCGTTCAGAATGTGCCATTAAAACCCAGTTTGCGCGTCTGAACAACGATAGCAATCCCACTCCCTGCGACGGTGCAGAAAGCCTGCCACCTTTGCCGCCTGGACAAAAAGCGCAAGATCTGGCCAATGCCGCGATACTCGACCCCCGCACTGGGCAACTGCTGGCCTTGATAGGTGATTGGAAAGATGCGAGTGAATCTGCTTACCTGACTCCGCACCGTCCGGGAACACTACTGACACCCTTTATTTACCTGGCTGGTTTTACCCGCGGCCTCTCGCCTGCCAGCCTGGTATGGGATTTGCCCTCTGATAATTCCGCGCCTGCCTCAGGTGGGCGAGTCTTCCAGGGACCGATGCGCCTGCGAAATGCCCTGACAACCGACAACCTGGCTCCCGCCGCGCAAATCTTCGACCAGATGGGTGCCAGTCTGGTGCAGCAAACCATAGCTCCTTTTGGCATGGATATCTCCGCAACCACTTTTCAAAAGCTACTGGATACCGAAAATCGTTACTCGGTCATCCAAATGGCCCGGGCCTACGGCATTCTTGCCACCCAGGGAGCCCTGATTGGGCAAAACCCGGCAGACGGATTTACGCCTTCAGCCCTGCTGGCGGTACGCGATCTGGATGGACATGTCTACGCGGATTGGAGCAACAAAAACGGCGAACAGATCGTCAGTGCCCAACTGGCTTACCTGATTACAGATGTTCTGAGCGCGAATATTACCAATTTTGGACGAACCATGGCCTTTAAAGCCGGTCAGACAGCCGACGGGGCCGATACCTGGGCAGCCGGTTATACACCTCAGCGGGTGGTGGTAGCCTGGATGGGAGGTACGCAGCTTTCCTTGGGTCCTGTGACCAGCCTGTGGACAGCCCTGATGTTAACATCCAGTCAGGATCTGCCTCCAGACAACTGGCCCCAACCAGATGGAATTCTGCGTATAAAGGTTTGCGACCCATCCGGAATGCTGCCAGGAGAAGCCTGTCCAAATTTAGTGGATGAGATTTTCATTGAAGGCTACCAACCGACCCAGGTTGACAATCTGTTCAAATCGTACGAGATAAATCGCGAAACCGGCCTGCTTGCAACTGTATACACACCTGAACAACTGGTAGAAAAAAGGGTTTTTATGGAAGTACCACCCGCTGCCCAGGCCTGGGCTAACGCAGTCAACCTGCCAGTGCCGCCTGATCAATACGATAACATCCAACCACCCGCTCCCAACCCGAATGTCGAGATTACATCGCCTGCCATGTTCGACAGTCTAACCGGCAGCCTGATCATCAGAGGAACGGCCCAGGGATCCAATTTTAGTTATTATCGCCTGCAGTACGGTCTAGGACTTAACCCGCAAAATTGGACACAAATTGGTTCGGATATAAGCAACCATGTCATGAACGGGCGGCTGGCCGTTTGGGATACAACCGGCCTGAAGGGCTTGTATTCGCTGCAGCTCCTGGTCATTCACGAGGATCACAGTCTGCAAACAACATCCGTACAGGTAACCCTAGACAATCCATAAAAAAGGACCCGCGCGGGTCCTTTTTATGGATTATCTGGCTGGGTTTCTTTTTAGGGGAATCCGCTCGCAAAGGCACCTTTGGCCGAAATCCAGTCAGGTTGAATCATTATCCATTATTCAGGTAGTTTCAAGACAAAACCCATCCCGGTTGGATCATTGATTACCTGTTATTCAGGGTTTGATTACTTCAGCTGCGCAACTGCGGCACGGAATTCATGTGCCTGCACCAACACTTCAGCCATCAAGCCCGAAATTAAATCCCATTGGGCTGTTGTCCCGGCCTTTTCAAGAGATTCCAGCGCCCGTCTTAAAAGTTCGGCAGATAGATTGCCAGAACTGCCCTTTAGTTTATGTGCCAATAATCGGGTTTGCTCAGAATCGCGCGCTTCGACGGCCTGGCTCAAATCAGCCAGCTCTTTTTCAAGGCGCGCATCCATCTTCCGAAGCAATTCCAAGGCCAGGTCGCGATCATCCATGACACGCCGGTAGAGGGTATCAAATTGGATGACCGGAATTTCGAGTGGTTCGGCCGCTTGATTTGAATATTCCGCAGAAGAACTGGAAGCCGAGCCCACAGATGTGTCAGCAGCGGCCTCATTTTCTTGAGAAAAACTTGAAATAAGAGCGGGGGCCTCGCCAGCGGGCTCATCATGAGCACCGGAAACCCAATAACCAATTTTTTCGATTAATTGGGCAGCATCGAATGGCTTGGAGATGTAATCGTTCATACCCGCCAGCAAACAAGCTTCCTGGTCCTTGCGCATTGCGTTGGCAGTGATGGCAATGATTGGAACCTGGTGGTTTAGCACGGCTGTTGAGAGGTCTCGAATGTAACGGGAGGCCTGCAGTCCATCCATCACGGGCATTTGCATATCCATCAAAATCAAGTCGAAGGATATACTTTCCAGCAGGGTTACTGCTTCCCGGCCATTGGAAACTGCCTGGGCCTGAATCCCACTTTTTTGCAGTATGGTCATGGCGACTTCCTGATTAATCAGGTTATCTTCAACCAACAGAACCTGAATACTGGCAAAGGCCTGGTTATCAAGTTTATTCTGGACTGATTTTTCGCCAGTGGGTGTCGGCCAATACAGGAACTGACCACCGGGCCTGGTATTCTCAAGCTTTTCAAGAAATGCAGGAAATTGGCGGGCCAACACTGGCTTTGTCAGCACTGCAACCACTCCGATCTCGACAATGGCTTCGAGATCGATCGAATCCCGCCCGGAACTCATTAAGACCAACTTAGGCACAGGCAGGAGCTTGCTCCAAGACAGGCTGCGCACCAGCGCAAGCCCGCTGTTGGAGAATAGCAAGTCATCGTCAATCAAAACCAACTGGAAAGGCCGCTGCTGCTCAAAGGCAGTCTGCAGTGCGTCCAACATCTGGCTAGCCTGTTCCAATGCCAGAACCGAATATCCAAATTGTTCGAGCCGGGTGGTAAGAATTCGGCGGTTTGTTGCATTGTCTTCAATTACCAAAATATTAGTGTTGCTTTGAGCTGTCTGCGCGGTAGGAACGACTGGCTGTGGGCTGACGGGGTGTTCAAAGGGAACCGCAAACCAGAAAACAGACCCAACTTTATGCTCACTTTCAACGCCAATTTCGCCATGCATCAAATTCACCAGTTTTTTGGAAATGGAAAGCCCCAATCCGGTTCCACCATACTTCTTGGTGGTGGAAGCATCCACCTGCGTAAAAGCCTGGAAAAGTGTGTCAAGCTTATCCTGTGGGATGCCAATCCCGGTATCCTGGATACTGAATTTAACCACGGTCAGATCATTGGTCAAACGCTCGGTCGCCACGGAAAGTAAAATTTCTCCATGATCGGTGAATTTGATAGCATTACCGACCAGGTTGATCAAAACCTGACGAATGCGCTTGGAATCGCCATGCACCCGACCAGGCACTTCGGGATGGACATCACAAATCCATTCAAGACCTTTTTCATGCGCGCGCAGCGCAAAGGTATCGCCAATTTCTTGGATCAAGCCGGGCAGGTCAAAATCCTGGATATCAATGACAAGTTTCCCCGCTTCAATTTTCGAAAAATCGAGAATATCTTCGATTACACTGGAGAGAGATTCGCCGCTGAGCTGAATAATATTTGCATAACGGCGTTGCTCAGCAGTCAATTGTGTTCCCAGGATCAGGCTTGTCATGCCGACCACGCCGTTGATCGGTGTGCGGATTTCATGGCTCATATTGGCCAGGAATTCATCTTTGGCATGCACAGCCTGGGCCAGGCTGGCATTGGCCGCCGACAGTTCGGCTGTACGTTCGGTTACCCGCTGCGCCAACGAAGCCCGTTCATGCATCAGCGTCTGTTCAATTTGTTTGCGCTCGTTGATTTCATTCCCCAACTCCAGATTGATCTTCTCAAGCTGGGCTGTGCGGCTGGCAACGCGATCTTCAAGCTGTTCATTGAATCGGCGCAATCTTTGCAACAGAATGGTATTGTTCATACTGCTGGTTCCCAGGCGGGCTACCAGGGAAAGCACGCGAACATCCGAATCTGTAAAACTAGTATCGTTTTTAGCTTCCCGTTCTACACCCAGCAAGCCGATCAAATCATCACCCCAGATCATGGGCACCGCGGCTGCAGAACAAATTCCCATATTTGTAAATTTCTCCGAGCGGAATTCCCAATGATCATAATCGTGGACCACAATTGGCTGGCGGTGAAGCGCCACCTGACCCGAGAGACCTTCCCCCAGCGCCAAACGAGTGCCTTTTTCCCAAACCAGCCCAATGCTATCTGCCAATTCAAGATCCCCGCTACTCTTATCGTAAAGATAGATGAAACCCGCACTGGTATCCAACAGGGCCAGAGTATGACTGATGATACTGTGCAATAATTCCGGGATACTTGTCAGATTGGACAGATCGTGAGCAGTTTCATACAGATTTTCAAAAACGTGGGCACGCCGCTGAATTTCTTCCAGCAAATTGGTCTTTGCAACCGCCAGAGAAATCTGGCGGGCAGCCTGTTCACCCGATGCAATCTCCTCATCTGTAAAGGTACGGGCTGAATTGGATATGATTAGCGCAATACCCAGTTTCTGGGTGGCAGAAATCAATGGCAGTGCCAACAATGAGCAGTTCTCCAGGCCGGACGATGAACCACCCCGAACCAAATCTGATTCAGATGTATTGGCAATAAAAAGCGGGCTAGTGGTCGCAATCAGACCAGGAAGAAATGGGCTGCTCTGAGATTCTGCGTCGGTTGAATAGATCTGCCCTTCTGGCCCATAAATGGTCGGGCGAAGCTCCGGGTGTTCAGTATGAACCAGCACGATATAACAACGGTCTACGATAAACAGCTCACTCAGGTGAGTTGTCAGACTCATCAACATCCGGTCGAGGTTGGGGGTATCCAAAGCGACCAGGGTAATTTCATTCAAAAGTGTCAGATAACGTTGGCGGGCCCGCAATGCTTCTTCCGCGCGCTGCTTTTCAACCTGATTTTCGAGAAAGTCATTAAACCAGGTGACAAGTTCGCCAATTTCATCGTCGTGATTATGCTTCAGGCGGGTTGATAAATCGAGTTCACCATCTTCATATTGTTTAAAGGTTCGTGTGATCTGCCGGATGGGCGAAACCAGGCTGCGGTTGTACATAAAGGTCAGACCGCTGACGACAAGGAAAGCAACAAACAGCACCACAATGGTGGTAGTGGCAATCGGGATGGTCAGGGTTGTCAAATTGCTGACCGGAATAAAGCTTGCGACCACCCAATTACTATTTTCTGAGTGCGTATACGTAACGATCATGGAATGACCATCAATATCAGCAGTCAGGGTTCCTTCCGGGCCAGCCAGGCTATTCATAAAATTCGCGTTGACCTTGCTGCCGACTAGCTGAC
>CAZLJB010000050.1:0-2657 GCA_964559195.1 uncultured Anaerolinea sp.
AGGCCAAGCGTGTTGCCGGAATCGTAAAAGAGGATGAATATAATTCACCCCATACTATGTATGGCTGCAACAAACTTTACTGTGAAAAACTGGGTATGTATTACAGTCGTTACAATGGCCAGCGTCATCTCGATGAAAAGCCGCCCATGATGCTCGATTTTCGTGCTATTCGATTCCCGGGTCTAATCAGCGCCTTCACCCTACCTAGTGGTGGTACCAGTGATTATGGCCCAGAGATGTTGCATTCGGCAGCGCAGGGCAAGCCATATACATGTTTTGTGCGCGAAGACACGAAAATCTCCTTTATGGCCATGCCTGACGCAATAAAATCGTTGATTGATTTGACAGAGGCACCCCGTGAAAGCCTGAGCCATGTTGTCTACAATATTGCAGCTTTCAGTCTGACGGCAGGTGATTTCCGCCGGCGAGCCATGGCCGCTTTTCCGGGTACCCGCATTCGATTTGAGCCGAATCCACGCAGGCAGGGTATCGTTGATTCCTGGCCGGAAGATGTTGATGATACGCTTGCGCGCTCTGAGTGGGGCTGGAAGCCGGACTACGATGCAGACCTATTTTTTGATGAATACTTCCTGCCGGAAATCCGAAAACGTTATTCTGGCAAGCCCAGTTTGAGAACCAGGGAATAGCAACTAATTTGAGGAACCTGACTATTTGTTTTTTACCGAAAGAGTAAGCGAAAATCGAGATTTTTTTCCAGGCAAGTGGGTCTTGAGCATGATTTTCGCTCAAGACCCACTATATTCCTATAACTATTTTGGGGTAATATATCTGCTCAGAATGATCACTCAATATTAAATACACGGATGAAAATTTGGATGCATTGATGATCGTTGTTTATCTGGCTGGCATGCCAGCAATTTCCCTTCCATGAATTATTATTTTTTACTACCCCTGTTTGATTTTTATTTAAATAGCCTGTTGTTCTTTCGCATGTATTCCCGGCGAAATGAACATCCGGCCATCGGCGCTTATTTGCTTGGAATTCTGTGTTCGATGGTCTGGGGTTTTTCTGCTTTTTTGCTATGGCTCCCAATTCATCCAGCTGCCACTCCATATTTACTCAGGCTTGTTCCTTATGGCTGGTTTGGCATTGGCTTTTTTGTCATGAGTTTTATGTACGCTTATCAGGGCCGCCCGCACGACTTTCAATATAAAGCTTTGGGTTTTTTCACTATCCTGGTCTACCTGGTCTTTACGATCCTGTCCTGGTCAACCCAGGCTTCATCTTATTTGCCCCGTGATATATATGGATATTATGGTTGGTGGGTGAATGTTTTTAGCTTGTTGAGCTTTCTCCTTCCAAGTACCTGGACCATGTGGTTGGTATTGCAGGCTATACAAAAGGAAACCCACCACCCCAGGCGCACAGTTTTTATTCGATTGTTTTTTTCGGGTACGCTTGCCATTATCTTGATTTCAACGGCTCGCCCACTTGCTCATTTTTTTGGGCTGAGCCCCGCTCCAATGAACTTTATACCAGCCATCTTACTCTCCTTGATCATTCTATGGGTCATTCAGCGTTATGGTTTTCTAGGTTTCAACCTGTCATTTGTGGCAAAAGACCTGTTTGATGAGATGCAGGATGGCGTTTTATTGTTAAATAAGGAAAAACAGGTTGTAAATATTAATCCAGCCGCAAGATTGTTGTTGAGTATTAAAAAAATCCAATTGCCAATCCTATTGACTGAAATCCTACCTGAATCTACTCAGGAAACATCGTTTGAAAAACTTAAAATTAATCGTGACGGTAATCTATCCATTCTTGATTTTTCCATAACTCCGTTAAATGATTCTTGGAATGGTTCGGGTCAATTAATCATATTGCATGATTTGACCGCTGAAATGCGGGCTGAAAACAGAGCCCTTGAATTGGAAGTACAAAAAAAAATAGATGCTGCGATGTACTCTGAGAGACAGCGTGTGGCCCGGGATTTACATGATGGTGTCAGCCAGATTTTATATTCGATGAAATTGACAACTGAACTGTTACCTGTACTTTGGGAGCAAAATCCTGGGGCTGTGAAGCGAAAAATTGCCGATCTGAATACTTTGGCCCAAAGTGCAATGGTCGAAATGCGCACACTATTGTTGGAGTTGCGTCCCGATCGTATTTTGGAAACTCCCCTGGCGGAGTTGCTGTATTTGCTTAGTCAGGTTGGTTCGATTTATCCCAATATTGCCATCATAATCGAAGTGGAAGAACAAATTAAATCGCTGCCGGCGCGTGTTCATGAGGTGTTTTATCGTATTGCTCAAGAAGCTTTAAATAATGCTATGCGGCATTCTCATCCTAAAACAGTCAGGCTTTCCTTGATGGAAGCAAACCGGCAAGTGACATTACGAGTTGATGACGATGGAGATGGGTTTGTTGTTGTTGATGATATTAAAGGTAATCATTTTGGTTTGCAAAATATGCGTGAGCGTGCTGAAGAAGCGAATATGTTATTTGAAATTAAAACAAACCCTGGACTGGGAACGACTGTGAAGGTTTCCTGGGCGCGCCCTCTCGGTGAATTGGAATAAATAATCGCAAAATTTTTCTCAGCGACAGGTTGTTCAAACTTGAATGGCTACCCCAAAGTTTGGAATTATTGATCTGGAAAAAACCAGTTACCATGCACTTACGATTTGTTCTC
>CAZLJB010000050.1:2757-4178 GCA_964559195.1 uncultured Anaerolinea sp.
TTTGGAATTATTGATCTGGAAAAAACCAGTTACCATGCACTTACGATTTGTTCTCTTTCTGGGCCAACGCTCACCAATCGTACCGGGATGCCTGCCAACCTGGCAATAGCTTCCAGGTAACCTTTAGCACCCGCTGGTAGATCAGCCCACTCCCGGATGGCACTGACGTCTTCATCCCATCCAGGGAATTCTTCGTAGACCGGTTCGTATCCTTCCAGATTGGATGGCCCAAAAGACAGGTCGTTTATGGTTTTCCCATTCTGATGATAGGCAACGCACAGTTTTATATTCTTGAATCCAGAAAGAATATCAAGTTTCGTGATAACCAGTTCGGTCAATCCATTGATCCTGACTGCGTAACGCAGTAATACACCATCCAGCCAGCCGACCCGGCGTGCGCGACCAGTTGTGGTTCCATATTCGTCCCATGGATTTGCCCCGGTTCCGCGTAAGCGCAGCGCCAGCTCTTCAAAGACTTCGGTTGGAAATGGTCCGGAACCCACCCTGGTTTGAAAGGATTTACATACGCCGGTCACTTCTGCGCCATTTGCGGCAGATAGCCCAATACCCAACCCGGTAAATACACCGGTTGCCACAGTTGATGATGATGTAACAAATGGGTATGTGCCATGGTCAATGTCGAGCAAGGTTCCCTGGGCACCTTCAGCCAGGATGCGTTGTTTGGCTTTGATTGCACTGTCTAATTCCATAGATATATCGGCGATGTAAGGAAGCATCTCTTCTCTATATCGCGCAAAATCTGCGATGATTGTCCCGGCGTTAAGAGCTTCAGTGTTCAACATTTTCAAGTGTTGGTTGGCTTCATCGATCCGGATTTTCAACTGATCCCCAAAATTGGATGCCAGCAAATCAGCCACGCGTAGGCCTCTCCGGCTGGCTTTGTCTGTATAAGCTGGCCCAATCCCGCGTCCGGTCGTGCCAATATTTCCCTTGCCGCGCGCTGTTTCTAGCGCGTTATCCAACGCCTGGTGCGCTGGTGTGATCAGGTGGGCAGCATGTGAAATCCGCAGCCTGCTGGGGTTTACCTCAACACCGGCTTCTCTCAACATGGTCATCTCAGCCAACAAAGAACTGGGATTGATAACCATGGCGTTTCCTAAAACTGCCACTGGCTTGCTATGGATGATGCCACATGGGATTAAGTGAAGTTTGAATAATTTAGTTCCAACTGTCACTGAATGACCGGCATTATCTCCGCCATTATAACGGGCGACCACATCTGAATTGCCAGCGAACCAATCGACGATGCGTCCTTTACCTTCATCACCCCATTGGGTGCCAACAATGATTTGAAGCGGCATAGGTCCCTCCGAATTCATAATGAAACATGGATAAAAAAACATCTTCGAATTGTTTGAGCAGAACTCTTCCCACCCATCGTTTCGTTAATCAACCAGAAT
>CAZLJB010000050.1:4278-12062 GCA_964559195.1 uncultured Anaerolinea sp.
TGGCGTTATCAGGGGTGGCAAAAATGCTTGGGGTTCATCCGTCCACAGTGCGTCTGTGGTCGGACAAAGGCGTTTTACCTGTCCATCGCACATCAGGTGGGCACCGTCGTTATCTGAGCAGTGAAATAGACCTATGGATCAAAACCTCGCGAAACAAATATGGGATGGAGCCATCCAGCGCCATGCACAGCGCGATTGGGAAAATGCGGATGCAGATTGCCGATGGCAGCCTTGAAGCTGAGGTTTGGTACCAAAAACTAGACCAAAATGCGCGATTGCAGTTTCGTGCGAGTGGCATGGTGTTGGTTCAGGGCTTGATGTCCTTTTTGGTGAGTGAGGAGGTGGATGCCACGCAGGAGGCTACTTCGTTAGGTCATAACTATGCCTCCCGGGCGCGCCGTTCTGGCTTAAATAGCGTGGATGCAACACGTGCGTTTTTATTTTTCCGTAATTTGCTTTTGGAAGCCCTGGTAAATGCCTATGAAGATGCGCATGTGCCACCGGGTCTGGCTTGGGGCAAAATGCTCAATCGAATTCATACCTTCACCGATCTGATCCTGGTGGATTTATTACAAAACTACCAGACCTTCACCGATACGCACTTATGAAACCTAAAAAGTCGCAGCGTTTTAATCCTTCGGCTCTGACCAGCAAGCTTGTGCCGGTCTTGCTCGTTTTGATCCTGATGGGTTTGGTGGTGGTTCTGGTCATAATTGGAATGACAATCCTTGGCTTTACACCCGGAGCTTGACCCGGGTCTATTTCAACAATATGGAGTTTCAATGAACTTTATTCCAACCCTATCGACTGTGGTTACCTTTGTTTTTGCTATAATGGTCTTTCGGCGCTATCAAATGAAGGGCGGCATGCACCAGCTTTTTTGGGCGGTTGGTTTGCTGTTTTATGGCCTTGGGACTCTTTCCGAGGTAACCCTCGGATTTACCTTTAACGAATATGTACTCAAATTATGGTATCTGACCGGAGCCATGCTGACCGCTGCCTGGTTGGGCCAGGGCAGTATTCATTTGCTCATTCGTAAAGGAAAATGGGCTTTTTATCTCACTTATGCCCTGGGTGCTGTGTCCATTCTGGCATTAATTTTGGTATTCCTGGCGCCTTTGACTGGTGCCCAAGCCAATTACAACCTGGCTGGTACTGCTTCAGAGCAATATAAAGCCATCATCACTCGCAATGGTTTGATTGTTTTTCTGACCATTTTTTTGAACATCTATGGTACCTTTGCATTGGTGGGCGGAGCTGCCTATTCAGCCTTCTTGTTTTGGCGGAAGAAAGTACTGGCGGGCCGTATGTTTGGCAATGTTTTTATCGCCCTAGGGGCGCTCTCCCCCGCCATGGCCGGTACCCTTGTTAAGGCTGGGCTTGTGGATGCGCTTTATATCAGTGAGTTCGTTGGTGCGCTTTTGATGTTTCTTGGATTTATTCTGGCGACTTCTGGGAAAGAATAAATGCTGGATGTTCCAGCTTAAACTGATTAAACAACGAGTGGTTTTCTCTGTTATCCCTGCCAGAAAAATATCAACCCGGTCTGAAAACCAGCAATTCTCAGGTTGGTTTCATCGCGAGGGATTCTTCCTTTTCATCTACTTCAGATCAAAATAAGAATAACTTTCTGAAAACCGGGTTGATTTTTTTATGGGGACTGGGGTGATAAAATAAGGGCATGAACTCAATCCTTGAAGCTCCCCTTGTTGGTGAAACACGCCGTAACCATGCGCTTGAACACGCCACCATTCATATTCTAAGTAGCCGTTTTCCCGGACAGGCTTTGGCCGGGCACTCCAACCCGACAGGATTTTTCCTAATAGGAGATTTACCCACAGCTGATGTGCGTGAGGCTGTTGTTGAAGCACTCGCCCGCTTGCAGAATGGCGAATCTAACCTTGCCATACATGATGGTTGTGGAACTAATTATGTTGTGACAGGTGGGCTGGCGGCCCTATTTGCTTTTGCCGGGATGAGTGGAACCAGGAATAATCGTGATCGTCTCGAAAGATTGCCCCTTGTGATGGTGCTTTCCATCCTGGCGTTTTTGATAGGCCGTCCACTTGGTCCGATTTTGCAAATGCGCGTGACCACCCAGGCAGATCCGGGAGGTATGGTTCTGGTGGATGTCTACCCTCTGTCAAAAAATGTACATCGCGTGGTAACCAAAGGCTGATCACATTGATCACAAGCGGGTAAATTATGCCTGATCATCACATCCATATCTTCATCGGCACCGATGAATTAGCCATCCACAAACAGGTGGATAAATTTGTATCCAAATTTACAGATCCCACATCGGCGGATATGAATACATCACGCCTGGATGCCCTGTTGGTTAACGAAAATGAGATTTTCAATATTACCAACGCCATGCCATTTTTGGCGACTGAACGGTTGGTGATATTGGAAAATCTTGGGAAACGTTACAAGGATAAAGATAAGGATAAGGACAAGGTCCGCCCCCTGGAATTACGGAAAAAATTCCAGGCTTTCCTGGAAGCAGTTCCAACCTTTACACGGTTGGTTATTCTAGAGCCGGGTGAAATTAAGGAAAAAGATATTTCTGCCAACTGGTTGGTGAAATGGGCAACTAAGAATACCGAAATTGCTGAATATAAGGCATTTATGTTACCGAGCCGGCGGGAAATGCCCGCCTGGATTGTGAAAGAGGCCAAAAACCAGGCGGGGACCATTGAATTGCAGGCTGCTGTTCGTCTGGCTGAAATGACTGGAGATGATACGCGTCAGGCCGCCCAGGAAATTAATAAACTGCTTACCTATGTCAATTTCGCGCACATAGTTGGTTTGGAAGATGTAGAAGCTGTCAGTATCGTAACAGCCAGCGTGGATGTTTTTGAGTTAGTGGATGCACTTGGCGAACAGAATGGTAAGCTGGCCCAAAAGCTCTTCCACCGTATGCTGGAAGACAAGGACGCTTTTGAGATTTTTGGTATGATAATCCGCCAGTTTCGCATGATCACAATCGCGCGGGATGCGATGGATGCAGGCTGTGATAAGTTGGAAGTCATAGAGATACTGGGTGGACATCCATATGCCGCAGAAAAATTCTTCAATCAAGCGCGTTCTTTTACCATCGAAACTCTCAAAACCATTTATCATCAACTATTGATGATGGATGAAGCTACAAAAACGGGCGGAATGCCCCTGGAAGGTTCTTTGGACATTTTCATTGTCGAATTATCTGGTAGGCGTTAAGTTTAAATTCAAAAAGCATCAGGTCTGCGCTCTTGGTTGCCAGCCTGATGCTTTTTTCTATCAATCCTCTATAAAATCCCCGCCGCTTTCCACCTGGCGCTCTATCAGTTTTCGCTTTGCGTTGAACTTTAGCGTGATCTCAATTTGTTGGTAGCACAGATTTTTACCGTCTCCCATCACTACCTTGCGGCAGTAGTAGGCATCTCCATCGCTTTCATATTCCACGCTCAGGTCGTTGTCCACATCCACGCGACCCTCCAGTACCTCGCCGCAGCGTTTGCATTTGACACTGAAAAGGTAATATTCTTTCCGGCTGATGCCAGATTTGCCACCAAAAAATTTCCGTAGAAAATTCATCATCTTTCCAATCCATATTCATTTACCATCTGGTTATTCAAGCTGCAAAGGCTATTTCCGAAACCTGACAATCGTTAGGTTTTCGCAAGGATTTTGATCGATTTCGGCCCAGGCAGCATTGGTCATGCATTGGAAAAAAACCTGAAACCTGCTTTATTAGAAATTTGAGTTACCAACCTGAAGTTGGTCATCAGCAAATGCTGCCTGGTTTAGGCTTTCAAGACAGCTTCAATCGCGCCCAGCTCTTCGTCTGAAAACAGGAGATTATTCAAGGCTGCCAGGTTTTCGTCCAGTTGGCTGACACTGCTCGCACCGATCAGCGCTGACGTGACTTGTGGTTTTCGCAGCACCCATGCGATAGCCATCTGGGAAAGTTTCTGCCCGCGTTTCTGCGCCAGTTCATTCAGGGCTTTAATTTTTACAATATGGTGGTTAACATCATCCGGTGTCAGCCAGACACGTTCTGTTTTGGTGGCGCGCGCACCGGCTGGAATACCATTCAGGTAACGGTCGGTTAGTTGCCCCTGAGCTAGTGGCGAAAAGACGATCGAACCAATGCCCTCTTGATCCAGCACATCCAGTAAACCATTTTCGACCCAACGATCAAACATATTATAAGATGGTTGGTGGATCAGGCAAGGTGTGCCCATTTGTCGCAGAATCTGGGCCGCCTCCTGGGTTTGCTCCGGGGAGTAGGATGATATTCCGACATACAGGGCTTTGCCCTGCCGTACCGCCGTGTCCAGCGCAGACATTGTTTCTTCCATGGGCGTCTCGGGATCTGGGCGATGGCTGTAGAAAATATCAACATAATCCAACCCCATTCGCGTCAGGGATTGATCCAGACTGGCTAGTAAATATTTTCGTGATCCCCATTCGCCATAAGGCCCGGGCCACATATCGTAACCTGCCTTGGTTGAAATAATCAGCTCGTCGCGGTATGGATGGAAATCTTTTTGCATCAATAGGCCAAAAGTCTCCTCTGCAGAGCCGGGAGGCGGGCCGTAGTTGTTGGCAAGGTCAAAATGAGTGACCCCCTTGTCGAAGGCGCGGCGCGCAATGGCTCGACCATTCTCAAATGTATCCAGACCGCCGAAGTTGTACCAGAACCCCAATGAGATCAAGGGTAATTTAATTCCGCTGCGACCGCAGCGTTGGTAAGTCATTTCAGTGTAACGGGTTTCTAAGGCGTTATAAGGCATATTTTCTCCAGGCAATTAAGGTATTACAGGTGACCATGACTTGAATTATATTACACAGCTGATGGGGAATGGTACCTGGATTGTAACCCAGCCAGATACCAGGCTGAAGGATTTTGTTCTATTTGCTCTTATTTTGTTCCCAGAGTTGATTTATCAGCCCGAAAAACACGCAGCCGCTTCCTATTTTCTGCAGGACGGTATTTTGAAACCCAACTCTTCACCTGACAAACAGAAAAATCCTGGGGTGGTTTTTCCCCAGGATTTTTCAAGAAATAGTTGCACCCGGCTTTTTTGCTTTTCGGGGTTTGAGAGCCGGCATCTTATAGGATTAGTGTGACCTGTTTGATTAATAAAGACGAGTTCCATCTATCTGCAGATTCAAGACTGCATTTCATCAACCGCGGACTCGCTCTTGCCCGGCCAGCACCTTTTCCAGGTTTAATAAAATTACCAGGTTTTTGGTAATTTTTACAATCCCGGTAATGAAATTTGAATCGATTGTCATGGTGATGGCGGGCGCAGGTTCCACCGCTTGCTCTGAAATCGTCAAAACCTCTGTAACCGCATCTACAATGATGCCAACCTTGATTTTATCTGCGTTGACAACAATGATTCGGCTGTCTTTGTCGACAGTTTTTGGCTCAAACCCGAAGCGCTTTCGTAAATCAATCACCGGTAAGACATTCCCGCGCAAATTTGTAACCCCCTCCACAAATCCTGGGGTATGAGGCACCTGTGTAATGGGCTGTAATTTGATAATGCTTTCTACGGTTGCAATTTGCAGCCCAAACAATTCTGATGCAAGTTCAAAAATGACAATTTGATAATCCATAAAAAAGTCTCCCAGGGTTGGCGCTGAGTAACCATACCTGGTTTCTCAGCGCCTTGATGACGAATTGGTTGATAAGCTTGTTGAAGCGTTGACCCAATTCGGCGAATGCTGCAGCAGAGTTTGGAAATCGAATGGTTCAAATCTTCAACGAATTTGTAGCGCGAACAATTTTTTGGGATGATGCTTCCATCTCCGTCAGAGTGGGGAAGATGGATTTACATCTTTCATCAGACTACGTATTGCTGCGATGGATGATAACGAAGTGTGGCTTTCTTTCTGCAGCTCATCAGCTTTTATAGTATAGCCCGTCTACTGTTTTTAGATATAAAGGAAGAATAAAAAAGCGCCAAAATTTTTATAAATAATCCTGATATCAATATCAATCCATTGCTTACTTTATAGGGAAAATATACACCGCTCAATGCGCCAGAACTTCAATAACTTTTCCCCATAGCATAGCAGCATTTTTCTTGTGGCGCCATTACCAATAAAACACCCTTTTCTGGCAATTTTTCTAGTGAATACAGGTCCTTTTAAGCCAATTCTGATTTTTTTTAGCCAATCTTTATATCCCTTTCACGGTCTATTTACAGGAAAAAAGTAAGCAACATGTTAAAGTTGATAAGGAAATAAGGCATTATTGTGCCTTTATTCAATAGAAGAGGAATTTCGCAGTGATATTTTTAACTAGATTAAATGGAAAAATTTTTTACATCAATCCGGAGTTGATCGAGACCGTGGAAGCAACACCGGATACAGTGGTTACGATGGCGAATAATAAAAAGCTGATTGTTAAAGATTCGCCTGAAGAAATTGCTGAGCGCTTTATTCAATACCGACGCAAGACACTCTTGCCATTTGGGGACAAATCCGAAGAATAACTCGGAAGTTGAGTGGTCGGGTTTCGCAGCGTAAGAAAGAAGATACTTCTGGAGTAGAACATGGATCTGACTTCAATAATTGGAATGATTGCGGCGCTTGGAACGGTTGTGGTGGTAATGATCTTGGATGGCGGTTCGCCTGCTGAATTATTTGCTGCTCCGGCGGCCATCCTGTTGATTTTTGGCGGCTCACTTTCTGCGACAATTATCACATCGTCTATGAACACAGTGATGCTGCTTCCCAAGGTTCTTATCAAAGTATTCACTCTGACAAAATTTGATTCGAGCGGTACTATAGATCTTCTAGCCAGGCTGGCTGATAAAGCCAGGCGTGATGGTTTGCTTGGTCTTGAAGAAGACAGCAAGAAGATTGAAGATAAATTTCTCCAAAAAGGCATCATGATGGTGGTGGATGGCGTTGACCCTGAACAGGTTGCTGCAATCATGGAGACCAGCATCGAACAAATGCGCGGCCGCCACAAGATTGGCATCGGTTTCTTTGCATCCGCGGGTGGTTTTGCCCCCACCTTTGGTATTCTTGGTACGGTTATGGGTCTTATTAACGTATTGAAGCAGTTGGATGATCCCAGCAAACTTGGGCCTGCAATTGCTTCAGCCTTTCTGGCCACCTTGTGGGGCCTCCTGACTGCCAACTTGATTTTTTTACCCATCTCTGGCAAGCTTAAAGCCAAAGATGACGAAGAATCGCGAGACCGCTATATGATGCTTGAAGGCATTCTTTCCATCCAGGCTGGTGAAAACCCGCGTATTGTGCGTGATAAATTAACAGCCTTCCTGCCACCGTCCGAAATCAAGAGTGAAGGACAGGATGCCAAGGGTGCTGAGAAGAAACCAGCAGCAGGTAGGGCCGAGAAGGCAAAGGCATAAGTATGGCTCACCGTGGTAAGCATGCTGAAGAACACGAAGGTCATGATGAACGCTGGCTGGTTAGCTATGCGGACTTTATTACCTTGTTGATGGTTTTGTTCGTCATCCTTTATTCGCAAGGTAACATCAATGTTGAAAAATACAAGCGCCTGGCTGAAAGTATGCGGACAGCCTTTTCCCTGGGTGGAGCTGCCCAGGTGGTTGATAAGCAAATCAACCAGGCGGGCGGCAGCATTGAAGATGGTTCCGCTAAACCGATCGTTATTCCTGGAATTCCTGAAGGCCCGACCCGCTCCGAGGAAGTTGCCGGGGAATTAACCAATATGCTCTCCTCCCAAAACCTGGGTAGCCAGGTCAGTGTTCAAACCAACATTGAAGGAGTCTTGATTTCCCTTAGCGAAA